>DATJXN010000013.1 GCA_035500095.1 Candidatus Binataceae bacterium | reverse complement strand
CTTGAGCATTAGCAGGAAAAACCACTGCGTCCAGCGATAGTACTCGGGCGTGGAGGAATTGAGCTCGCGCGACCAGTCGTAGGCGCAGCCGACCAACTTCAACTGACGCTTGAAGTTAGCGGCGTAGCGCGGCACGGTCTGCTTGGGATGCAGCCCTTTGAGCAGGGCGTCGTTTTCGGCCGGCAGACCGAATGCGTCCCATCCCATCGCGTGCAGCACGCTATAGCCCCCCATCCTCTTGTAACGCCCAATCACGTCGCAAGGCACGTAGTTATGCAGATGGCCCACGGAAAGGCCGTCGCCCGAGGGATAGGGAAACATCTCGAGCACATAGAACTTTGGCCGCTCGCGATCCTCGCGCGTGCGATAGAGATCGACGTGGTCCCATTCGGCCTGCCAGTAGGGCTCGATCTTCTTGGGCTCGTAGCGTTCGTCCATCGACATCCGATAACTCTCTCCGGTGGCTATAACTCTAGCGCGCGCGCGCAAGCGGTTAAAACCGAGCCTGATGGGCGCCGCCGCTGCGCGCCTCGGGCAGCGCCGGGGCGCGGCGCCCGGCCATGCGGACGACACGAAAATGGCTCCGGCGCACGATACCTGTTGATAAGGCTCTTGTCACGAAACCGCGGCGGCGCAACAATGGCCCTGTCGAGAGTTAAGCTTAAGGCGCCTCCCAGATGAACAAGCGGAAGGTCAATTTCGACGCCCGCAAGATAAGCCTATGGCATTTCGCCGTGTTCGCGATGGGCGCGGTGGTGGGTTCGATCCTTGGCGGTTTCTACGGAGCGGCCTACACGAGCGCCGCAGTGATCGTGACCTGCTGGTTCACGGCGCTGATGCTGGTCGCCTTCGATCGCTCGCGGGTTCGCGCGCCGCGGAGCCCGTGGGCCGGCCGGCGGTGGCAATCGCCGGTGCGCGCGATCGACGGCGTAAGCGCGGGGGCGCCGCCGAAGGGACGCCGCGGCGGCGCAACGGCGGTCAGCCTCGATGCGGCGCGGCGTACGCGGCTGCGCACGATCGCGGGCGGCAAGAGCGAGCCGCCCTGGCGCGCTTCCTGATCGTCCGCGAATCGCTGCTCCTTCGATTTCGTCTCGTTGATTCATTTAACCGGTCCGGTTTCGACGGGCCATCCTTTCACCGCAGGTATCGAGCCCGCACCACACATCTTTCATTCTTGACATTCGATCGCCGAAGCGCGCATTTGACATTGCGTAACTGCGTCCGAACCGCTCCGTGATGGAGGTTGCCCGCGATGCGAGCCTTCGTGATGAAAGGGATTGGCAAGGTCGGCTTCGCCGAGAAACCGATTCCTACTCCAGGTCCGACCGACGCCGTCGTGAAAACCACCAAGGCCCTCATCTGCACTTCCGACGTGCACACGGTCCACGGCGCGATCGGTCCGCGCGACAATCTCACGCTCGGGCACGAGGCGGTCGGCGTCGTCCATCAGGTCGGCGCGGGGGTCAAGCGCTTCAAGCCGGGCGACCACGTCCTCGTCGGCGCAATCACGCCCGAGTGGGGCGACGTGGCCGCGCAGGCGGGACACTCCTCGCAATCCAACGGCGCGCTTGGCGGATGGAAGTTCGCCAACATCAAAGATGGCGTTTTTGCCGAGTACTTTCACGTCAACGAGGCCGACGCCAACATGGCGCACATACCGTCTGCGGTCGCCGACGAGGCAGCAGTGTATTGCTGCGACATGATCTCGACCGGTGTGATGGCGGCCGAAAACGCCTGCATCCCGGCCGGCGGCACGGTCGCCGTTTTCGCGCTCGGCCCTGTGGGCTTGATGGCGGTGGCGGGCGCGCGGATGCTCGGCGCGGGCCTGATTATCGGGGTCGATTCTGTACCGCGCCGCCAGGAACTCGCGCGATCGTACGGCGCGGACGCCATCGTTGACTTCGAAAAGGAAGACGCCGTCGCACGCATCATGGAGCTGACCGACGGCGAGGGCGTCGATTCGGCAATCGAGGCACTGGGCGGCGACCTCTCGTTTCAAAACGCGATTCGCGTCACCAAGCCGGGTGGCACAATCTCCAATGCGGGCTATCATGGCAAGGGCGAGTTCGTTCACGTCCCGCGTCTGGAATGGGGTGTGGGCATGGCGGAGAAGACGATTCGCACCGGGCTATGTCCGGGCGGGCGGCTCAGGATGGAACGGCTGTTGCGGCTGCTTAAGGGCGGTCGCATCGATCCGACGCGACTGACCACGCACACGATGCCCTTCGATCAACTCGAACGCGCGTTCGAGATGATGGAGAACAAGCGCGACGGCATTATCAAACCGCTGATCCTGTTTTAATTCCCGGGAAGCGGCCAGGCTCGCGCTGCTAGACGATGCTGCCCGGCGTCGGGACAGCCTCGGGAAGGCAGCTGCGCTGGGTGTCGATTCGAGGGCCGCCGATCGGCTGACCTCTGAAATTTTCGCTTCGGCTGAACGATCTCGCCAGCGTGGAAACCGTGCTGCTCGGTCAGCGGCGCGCGGCAGAAACCCGGGCGGCGCGACGGGAGACGCTGGCTATCGTTCTTGACGGTGGGGTAGGCGTGGTCGCGGTGTGTCTGGTCAGTCTCTTGATGGGACGCGCGATACGGCGCCTCGACGCCAGCGTCGCCGGCCAGCGTGCGGCTGAGGCCGCCTTGCAAGAGGTCAATCAGGGGCTGGAGCGCCAGGTCGCCGAGCGGACCGCGGAATTGCGGCGCCAATCGGACTTGATGAATTCGATCTTCGACACCGTGACCGATGGCGTGATCGTGTGCGACCGCGACCTGAAATATACCCACGTCAATCGCGCGGGGAAGGAAATCGGCGGCGTGGACCGCGAGCAACTGACGGTCGCCCAGGTCGCTGGCGGATTAACGCTGCGGACCGCGCGCGACGCGCCGCCGCTGCCGCTCGAACAATGGCCGCTCGCGCGCAGTGCGCGGCGAATCGTTCGATAACCAGCGCCTGCTCCTTGGCGGCGCGAACCTGAAGGACGGTTTGTGGTTAGAGGTCTCAGGCCGGCCGGTAATCGACGAGGACGGTGCTCGGTACGGCGGGCTGATTGTTCATCGCGACGTGAGCGCGCGCCAGCGGGCCGAAGAAGAAATGGCCCGCGCGCACCGCATGGCCCTCGAAGCCGCCCGCCTGCGTTCTGAGTTTCTGTCCAACGTGAGCCATGAAATTCTAACCCCGTTAAACGGCATCCTCGGGATGAGCCGGCTGCTGCTGGACACCGGACTCAGGGCGGCGCAGCGCGAATATGCGGAGGCACTGCACACCAGCGGCGAGCTTTTGCGCGACATTGTCGCCGACGTGCTTGATTTCTCGCATCTGTCCGACGGTCAGCTCGTGCTCGAGGAGGCCGAGTTCGACCCGCGCGATTCGATGGAGCGGGTGGCGGCGCGGTTTGCCGGACCGGCGCAAAAAAAGCGTCTTAAGCTCACGCTCGATCTCGACGAGACGCTGCCCGCTCCCTTGCTGGGCGACGCCCGCCGCCTCGAGCAGATCCTGAGCAACCTCGTGAGCAACGCGGTCAAATTCTCCGAGCGGGGCGAAATAGTCATGCGCGCACGCCAAAGCGCGGAATCGGCGAGCGCTGCCGTTTTGCAGTTCGAAGTGAGCGACACCGGAATCGGCATCGCCGCCGTCGATCAGAGCAGAATCTTTCAGCCGTTCTCGCAGGTCGACGGCTCGGCCGGCCGCAAGTACGGCGGCTCGGGGTTGGGACTCGCGATCTCGACGGAACTGGTGCGGCAGATGGACGGACAGATTTCGCTGGAGAGCGAGCTGAATCGCGGGTCGACTTTCTGTTTCACCGCACACATGGGCAAACCCGTTCGCCAGGCGCAGCGACTCGATAACGCTGCGGAAGATATCGCGGCTCCCGGCAATCACGAAGATAAAGCGGCCGCGGCTACGATCCTTGTGGCGGAGGATAACCCGGTCAACCAGAAGCTGACGCAGATGCAGCTAAGGATTCTCGGCTTTGCGGCCGACCTGGTCAGCGACGGCTGCGAAGCGCTCGACGCGCTCGCGCGCAGGCGCTATCCGATCGTCCTGATGGATTGTCAGATGCCGGGGATGGACGGGTATGAAGCGACGGCCGAGATTCGCCGGCGCGAGGCCGCGTCGCCGCAACATACGCGGCAACATACGATCGTCATCGCGATGACCGCGCATGCGCTGAGCGGCGCGCGCGAAAAGTGCCATGCCGCGGGCATGGACGACTACATCAGCAAGCCCGTCGATATCGACGACCTCGACGCTCTACTCAAGCGCTGGGCGCCGGAGATAGGCGCGGTCGCGGGCGAGCAGCCATCGCGCGACGGCAGTCCGAGCTGATTTCCCACCCGAATTCCTTAGCTGAATTACCTGAGAATTCCCTCGAATGCGTCGGCAGAGATCGCCGCCGCTGCCCCGATCGCGTTTGTCCCGAAGCTCTTACCAGCGTCGGCCACCGCCACCGCCTCCCGCGCCGCCGCGGCCGCCCCGGCCGCCACGATCGCCGCCGCCGCCACCGGGACGCGGCCCCTGCTCGCGCGCCTCGTTTACCTTGATCGCGCGGCCCTTGAGCTCGTGTCCGTTCAGTTCCTCGATCGCGCGCGCGGCCTCATTGGAATCGGCCATCTGCACGAAACCGAAGCCACGCGATTGGCCCGAGAATTTGTCGGTTATGACCGCGACATTATCGACCTTGCCCACCTGACCGAAGAGCGCTTCCAGGTCCTCGTTGGTCACCGAAAAGGCCAGGTTGCCTACGTACAGTTTTGCGGGCATCTGTTATGCCCTCCTCTATTATTCGCCGGAAGCGCTCGAACAGAGAAGCTCGCGAAGTTCACGGGCTTACGTGTGGGGGTACTAGCCGGTTGCGATTGCTTCTATGCCGCGGGGCGTGTCGATGTCAAGGCGAGTCGCGCGCGCTTGCGTGGCGCCAGGTTACGGACGCGCCGTTTGCCTGACTTCGGGCGGCATCAGCGTCGCGCCGGCGCGCTGCGCGCGCGCGACCGCGCGGCCAGCAAGCGCCGGACGCGCCGCTCTCGGTTGGCCGGGCGTGCGAAGGCTTGCGAGCCTGTTGCGCAGGGCAAACTCGATACGCCGAATTCCGGCCATCAGGTCCGGCACGATAGGCGCTCTCACCACCGCGAGGCCCGCTGCCCATGCGGCCAGTTCAGCCGGAGTCTCGGGCGCGCAGGACTCCGCCTCGGCGCTCTCGTCTGCGTCCGCGGTCCGGGCAGCCGCCTCCGATGACTCACGTTCGCAGGCCTGAAGGGCGATCTGATGGGCCTTTCTGGCTGAGGCAAAGCTGCGGTCGCGGCCGGCTATCCAGCTGTCGGCCCAGGTCAGCCATTTCCTGTCGGCATAGACTTCGCGAGCGTCAACGATCGCGGCCATGACGTAGCGCTCGATTGCGTCGTGGGTTTCGCGGTTTTGGATTGTAACGGTCAGCATCGGTATATTCCTTGGTGCGAGGCAGCTCGGAAGAGCTATCTGCCAAATTCCGTCATCGGAAGCTAAGAAAGCATTTAATGTGCCGATAGCTTCTTTATTTGAAATCAAGCGCTTTATATTGGCTTTATTATGCCAATGTAGCGCCGTCGCCATCCAATGTTGCGGAATCGCAGAGGCTTGCCAATATGAGCATGTTGAGCACAACTCGGCTCTGACGTCCCGATTCAAGCTGGTCGGGCGAAAAAAAAACGGCCTCGCGGAAACCCGCGAGGCCGTTGTCATGCAGTCCGGCTCGCTAGCCTACCGAATTCCCGATCACCGAGACGAAACTCACGCAGCGGCCCGGCTGGCCGCCCAGGTTGTGTGTCAGACCGAGCTTGGGATTCTTCACCTGTCGCTTCTCCGCCTCGCCGCGAAGCTGCAGCCACATCTCGTACATCATGCGCAGTCCCGAAGCCCCGATCGGATGGCCGAACGATTTGAGACCGCCGTCGGGATTGACCGGGAGATGCCCTTCGAGATCGAAGAACCCTTCAATCACGTCCTGCCATGCCGTGCCGCGCGCGCTGAAGCCAAGGTCCTCGTACAGCACCAGCTCGGTCGGAGTGAAGCAATCGTGGACCTCGGCGAGGCTTATCTGCTCGCGCGGATTGGTAACCCCGGCCTGCGCGTACGCGTCGCGCGCGGAGGCGACGACCTCAGGGAACGAGGTGAAGTCGTACTCCGGCGATAGCGGACCCTCGGCCGGGCCCGCGACGAAGGACAGCGCCTTGATATAGATCGGGTTCTTGCAGTACTTGTGCGCGTCTTCGGCGCGGACCACGATAGCGGCCGCCGATCCGTCGGAGACGCCTGAGCAATCCATGATTCCGAGCGGGTCGGCAATCTTGGGCGAGTTTCTGATCGTTTCGATCGGCACTTCCTTTTGAAACTGCGCCTTGGGATTGCGCGCGCCGTTGCGATGGTTCTTCCAGGCGATGCGCGAGAGCACGTCCTTGCCCTTGTCGGGGTCGAGTCCGTATTTCTTGAAGTAGGCGGGCGCGAGCAGCGAGAACAGCGCCGGCGGCGTCATCGCGGCCGGAGTGCCGTCGTTGGGCGGATTGGTGATCACCAGCCCCGACATTCCCGAGTCCTTGAGCTTTTCCACCCCGATCGCCATCGCGACGTCGAACGCCCCGCATGCGACCGCGTAGCACGCCTGCCTGAGCGCCTCGGATCCGGTGGCGCACATGTTCTCGACCCGGGTCACCGGCTTGTATTGAATCTTGAGCGGCTCGGAGAGCGTCAGCCCCGAAATTCCCGAGCCCATCGTGCCGAGCCAGTACGCATCGACGTCATCGGGACCGATCCCTGCGGACTCGTAGGCCTGATAGGCGGCGTCGACCAGCAGATCCTCGGCGCCCTTGTCCCAGTGCTCACCGAACTTGGTGCACCCCATCCCGACGATCGCGACGCGATCCCTGATTCCCTTGCTTGCCATCAGAATCCTCCTCGGTGCTCAGCGCTTGGGCCGCGCCTTCCAAAAATAGTTATGCACGCCGTCGGCGGTAAACAGCCGGCGAAAGGTCATTTCCACTTCGTCGCCGATCGCAACCTTATCCGGCTCGCAATCGGTCATCTCGCACAAAAAGCGCCCGCCGCCTTCATAGTCCACCACGGCATTGACGGTGGGCGGATTCAGCGAATAGGCGAGCCGGTCCACGGCGTAGGTCGCGATTCGCCCGGTGCGATCGGCAAACCCGTACGATTCCATCTTACCCCGCAAGCGGCACTTAACACATACCAATTGCGGGGGAAGCTGCGGCGTGCCGCACGCTGTGCATCGCGATCCGACGAGCGCGAATTTCCACTTTTCCGAGCGCATCATCGGCGGCGCCGCCGGACGCTCCGGGTCGGGCCGCCGCGGCGGTTCGGTGGGCAGGATTTGCCGCCACTTCAGATAGTTGCCGTAGGTCACGTCGCCCTTGGATTCGATCATGCGGCCGACAGAGTGGGCCGGGCGAAACTTCGCCGCCGCCGGCGTGACGCGCAGCACCACGGCGTCGGCGCCGTCGGCGACCGCGGCCATCAGGACGAGGTCGCCCGGCTTTAGCGCCGGCATCGCGGCAGTCAGCAGCAGCGCGGCATGCGCGGCGCCGGTTTGACCGACCGTGAGCGCGAGCGTATCGGATAACTTCGCGGGGTCGAGTTTCATCCCGCGCGCAACCTCTTCCACCGCGCGCGGATTGGGCGCGTCGAGGATCACTCGCGCGAGCGCCGCGGGAGCCACGCCCGCCTTTTCGAGCACCGACTGGATCGCTTTGCCGAGCAGCGGCACATAGGCCTGCGTGAGCGCGAAGCGCTCCTCCCATGAATGGCCGAAGCGCTCCTCGGGCATCCGCCAGGTGTCGAGGAACTCCCGCGTGAACGATGCGCTGGCCACGATTTCAGCGATCACGTCGCCGCCGGTGCCCATCACGAACGCCGCCGCGCCGTCGCCGCCGGACTGCTCGAGGCGCCCTTCGGGCGCGCCCAGCCGGCAATCGGACATCACCGCCAGCGCCAATCCGCCGGCGTTCGCCGCGTCGGCCGCCTGCAGCAGCGCGGAAAGCCCGGCGCGCACCGAACCGGTCAGATCGGCGGCGCGGCTCTCGGCCGGCAATTGCGCCGCGGCGCCGACGATCGCGGCGTTGAGCTTTTCGGCATAGGGGGGCGTGGAGGTCGCGAACAAGAGCGTCCGCACGCGATCCGCGCCGACCGCGCGCACCGCGTCGCGCGCCGCCTCGGCCGCCATCGAGACGCTGTCTTCGTCGAAGCTCGCGACCGAACGTTCGCCCTTGGCCGCGGGCACCCCGAGCACTTCGGCGATCGCCGCGCGCTTGAGGCGGCGGTACGGGATGTACGATCCGTATGAGACGATTCCTGTCATGCCGCGATTAAAGATTGCCCGCCATCTCCGGTCAACCCTTCAGCCGCCCGGCTACGGGAGCAAAATGCTCGAGCCGGTGGTCGCGCGATCGCCAAGCGCGCGATGGGCCGCGGCCGCGTCGGCGAGCTTGAACGTGCGCTGCACCTCGCAGCGCACGGCGCCGCTGCCCAGCACGTCGAACAGTCGTCGCGCCGCCGCTTCCAGGTCTTCGCGCCGCGCCGTGTAAGTCATGAGCGTCGGACGCGTGAGATAGAGCGAGCCCTTGCCGCTCAGGATGTTGATGCTGAAGGGCGGCACGACGCCCGAGGCCTGCCCGAAGCTGACCATCAGGCCGCGCGGCTGCAGACAATCGAGCGACTTCATAAAGGTCGCCTGCCCCACCGAGTCATAGACCACCGGCACCTTCTTGCCGCCGGTGATTTCGTTGACGCGGGCGACGAAATCCTCGCGCGAATAGTTAATCACATGCGCGCAGCCGTGGGCGGCGGCGACCTTGGCCTTTTCGTCACTGCCCACGGTGCCGATCACGGTCGCGCCGAGATACTTGGCCCACTGCGAAAGAATCATCCCGGTCCCGCCCGCAGCGGCGTGCAGCAAGATCGTGTCGCCGGGCTTCACCGCGTACGTGGAATGAATCAGATAGTCGGCGGTCAACCCCTTGAGCATCGCGGCCGCGGCGGTCGCCTCGTCCACCTTGTCCGGCAGTTTGACCAGCACCCGCGAGTGCATCACCCGCGCCTCGGAATACGAGCCCAGCGGACCGCCCACGTACGCGACCCGGTCGCCGACGCGGACCTCGCTCACGTCCGGCCCCACCGCCTCGACGATGCCTGCTGCCTCGGTGCCGGGCGTATAGGGCAGCGACGGCGCCGGATAGACGCCCGAGCGAACGTAGATATCGACGAAGTTGAGCCCGATTGCGCGATGGCGTACGAGCGCCTGTCCCGGCCCCGGGGTCGGAACCTCGACGTCCTCGTAGCGTAAGACTTCCGGCCCGCCAGTCTGATGCACTACGATCGCTTTACATTTCATAACCACTCCATTTTCGGCGCGAGCCGCGCCTTTGGGCCCGCTTTCATCGGTTTCGAGCCGGTCGGAACCTCGAGAACCTTTCAAGACTTGCATCAAGAACATCCGGATTACAAACTCCCGGGCCTGAACCGCCGCATTTCAATCGATGCTTCCACGCCGCGGTCGTGGTATTGCATCGAGGGAAGTTTCGCCGAACAGACAGGAGATGTAGCGATGCCGCATCTTACGACCGACGATGGCGTGAAGCTCTATTACGAAGAAGCCGGTGAGGGCCTGCCGATCGTCTTCATCCATGAATTCGCGGGCGACCATCGCAGCTATGAACCGCAGATGCGCCACTTCTCGCGCCGCTACCGATGCATCGCGTACAACGCACGCGGCTACCCACCTTCCGACGTTCCCTCCGAAGTTTCGCGCTATTCGCAAGCCCGCGCCCGCGACGACATCCGCGCCGTGCTCGACGGACTTGGCATCGACAAGGCGCACATCGTCGGCATCTCGATGGGCGGATTCGCGGCGCTGCACTTCGGGATGCGCTACGGCCATCGCGCACGCTCGCTGGTGATCGGCGGCTGCGGTTACGGCGCGGAAAAGGGCAAGCGCGCGCAATTCCAGGACGAAGCGGAGCATGCCGCCCAGATGTTCGACCGGATCGGGATGGCCGAGGGCGCAAAGCGCTACGCGCTCGGCTCGACGCGAGTGCAATTGCAGAACAAGGACCCGCGCGGATGGAACGAATTTGCGGCGCAGATGGCCGAGCACTCAGCGCTCGGCTCGGCCAACACGCTGCGCGGCGTGCAGAAGCAGCGCCCGTCGCTCTTCGATCTGGCCGACGAGATGAAGAAGATTTCCGTGCCGGCGCTGGTGATGACCGGCGACGAAGACGACCCGTGCATCGAGGCGTCGGTGCTGATGAAGCGGACGATCGCGACCGCGGCGCTCGCGGTGCTGCCGAAGACCGGGCACGCGCTCAACCTGGAGGAGCCGGCGCTCTTCAACGCGCTGGTCGACGACTTTTTCCACCAGGTCGAGGCCGGCGGCTGGGCCACGCGCGACCCGCGCTCGGTGACGGACAAGATTCTTTGAGGCGCGCTGGATCTGCGAGTGCTGCGCACGCCGATCAGACGGAGCTCGCCAGCTAGACGGAGCGCAGAAAATCGATCAGCAGGCGGTTTACTTCGGCCGGCCGCTCCTGCTGAACCCAATGGCCCGCGCCCGGGAGCAGGACCTTGCCCGCGAGGTTCGGCGCGTTGGCTTCGAGCGCCTGGTACGCGTCGGCGTAAAACTCGACTACTGCGTCCTTGTCGCCCGCGATGAATAGCGTCGGCTGAGCCAGCCGCGCGCCGTCCAGAAAGCCGGTCAGCTCCCACATCCGATCGATATTGCGATACCAGTTGAGCCCGCCGCGAAACCCGGTGCGCTTGAACTCGCCGATGAAGAAGTCGAGCTCGGCCTCGCTGAGCCACGGCGGCAGGCTCCGCGGCACGGTCACGCTGTCGAGAAAACCCTGGTCGCGGCCGAACGCGTAACGCCATCGCTCGTTCGGCGCGGCGTCGCCCGAGAGCGAATAGAAGGTCGCGAGCATGGTAGCGCGCACGTCGCGTTCGAGTTCGTGTTCGGCCTTGCCCTCGTCCTGAAAATATTCCTGGTAGAAAACCTTGTCGCCGAATATTGCCTTGACGATGGCGCTCGGACGGATCGTCCCGTGCGGGATGTAAGGAACGCTGAGCAGGCCGACGGCGCGGAAGAGATCCGGGCGCAACTGTGCAGAGGACCATGCGACCGGCGCGCCCCAGTCGTGTCCGACGATCGCGGCCGTGCGCTCCTTGAGCGCATTCACCAGGCCCACGATGTCGCCCACGAGGTGAAAGATGCTGTAGGCATCGACGGCCTGCGGGCGATCGGTCTGCCCGTAGCCGCGCTGGTCGGGCGCGACGACGCGGAAGCCGGCCTCGGCGAGCGCCGTTATCTGATGGCGCCAGGAATACCAGGATTCCGGAAACCCATGGCACAGAACGACCAGCGGCCCCTTGCCGGCCTCGACGTAGTGCATCCGGATGCCGTTGGTCTCGACGAAGTGATGACTTACCTCGCTCATCGCGGCCGCGCTCCTTTGGTGCGTCAGTTCGGCAGCCAGGCCAGCGCGCGAATCTCGCCGAACTCGCGCCGCAGCTTTTCCCATGTCTTGCCGCCATCGCGGCTCAGATAGACGTAGCCGTGCAGGCTGTTGGCGACCACGACGTCGGGATTCGCCGGGTTGACGCCAACCCAGTACATCGTGGAATTCGGCTCGACCTCGAGCGCGCATTTCTCCCAGGTTGCGCCGCCGTCGGCGGTGCGCTGGATGGCGCCGCGCTTGCCCGGGATGAAATCACCGTTCGCGACGAACATGACGTCGGGATTGCCCGGCGCGAGCGCGACGCCGCGGCAATAGGAAATCGTGTCGCGCTCGGCAAACCGCGGAAAGCCGTGCAGCGACCAGGTTTCGCCCTCGTCGGCGCTGCGCCAGATGCCGTCGGGCGTGGTCGCGAGAATTTCGGGCTGCCGGCCCGGTCGCACCGCCAGGCCGTGGATGTCCTGGTTGAGCGGCTTGTCGCCGAGCGGCGGACAATGGCTCCAGGACTCGCCATCGTCGCGGCTGCGATACACGCCATCGATTTCGACGCTCATCCAGATGGTCCGCGGGTCGCGCGGATCGAAAACGACGTTGGTGACCTTGGGTGGTCCGGCGAGACACTTCTCCGCGATCGGAATCGCAAGCCGCTCCCATCGCTCGCCGCCGTCGCGCGTGCGGAACACCGCGGGCGGCTTGGTCCCGGCATAAATGACCGCGGGGTCCTGCGGATGGACGGCGACCGACCAGATCTGCATCCCGTCCATCGGCGAAGGCACCAGCTCGAAACTCGCGCCGTTGTCGTCGCTGCGATAGAGGCCGGCCTCGGAGCCGGCGTACACCCGGTGCGGATTGTGCGGCGAGAGCGCGAGCGCGCGAATCTGGATTTCGCCGGGTTCGGCATGGAACGGCAACGCCATCTTGCTCCGCCGCCAATGATCGCCGCCGTCGGGACTGAACCATACGCCGGCGCCGACCGTGCCCACACAGATTGTGAATTGCTCAGTCATCGCTCCTACTCCGCAGGGGTCACGCAAACTCCGCCAGATGCCGCGCGCGTCTCATGGCCTGACGCTGAGTTACTCTTTATGCTTCCCTTTCCTTTCCAACTTGAGGTTCAACTCGCCGATCCCGGCCGCGACGTTAAGGCCGTTTTGACCTTCAATCGAGATCGGCTGCAACGCGATCGACTTCTTGAATCCACCGATCAGGACATTGGCGCCCGCGCCAACCCCGAGCGCGACGCTCGCGGTTGCACCGCCATAGTGGCCTGCCAACGCGCCTTCGCCCAGATTGGTGGTCGGCGCGACCACCGCCCACAGGATGACCGCGGAGGAAAGATATCCAATATCGGCGCCGAACTTGGTAATCGAGCCGCGATAGTATTCAGTGTAATTCTTGTCGCGCGTGTAGGCGCAGTTCACCTCGCGAGAAGAACCGAAAACGAACCCCCATCCGCTGGCGACGTGACAGGTGAGGTAGCCGGCGCGCACGGTCATCTTGTGCTCTTGGGCGCGAGCGGGCAGCGCGCACAGCGAGATTGTCGGGATCAGCGCCGCGGCGCTTAGCAGGCAACGAGTAGTCGTAGATTTCATTTTCAATCGTTCCTCCGATTTCGCAGGATTCAGTCCCAGGCGCGATCGCTCGAGTTCCCCGCGATTCTCCCAAAAGACGATCGCGATGCGCAAACGACCTCGCATAGCGGCAATGTCAGCGCGGTCGCATTCCAATCTTCCGTTTTCTGTAACGCAAGTTAGCACACTACCCGCATCGCAGCCGCTCAGCTCGCGGTTACGACCTCGCAGATGGCGAAGTCGGCTCCGTCTTCCTCGTTGCTCCGATGCACCGCGCGAAAATCGGGCGAGCGCATGTAGCGCCTTAGCGCAGCGCGGTCGGTCCATCGCGTCACCCGCATGAAAGTCGGATCGCGTCCGACCGTGCGCAGGACTCGAGCCCGAGAAACCCTTCGTGCAGATCGACCAGGCGCGGCCGCGCTCGGAAGCGTTCTTCGATCTCCGCCGCCTCCGCGGCGCCGGTCTTGAACCTCGACACGGCAACGATCATGGCGTCTCTCCTCGGCGGCTTCGGGGGCGTCAGGAATCCTTGGCGGCGGCCGCCGCGCGCGGCAGCGTGAAATGGAAGGTCGAGCCCCGCCCCACTTCGGACTCGACGCCGACCTTTCCGCCGTGGGCCTCGACGATCTGGCGCGCGATCGCAAGTCCAAGCGCGGTGCTCCGCTCGCCGCCGGTCGGGCGCACGCTGGTCTTCTGATAGAGCTGAAACAGCTTGCCCAACTCCTCCGCCGGAATTCCCTGTCCCTGGTCGCGAATTTCGACCAGCACTTCACCGTCCTGCTCGGCCGCGCGCACGCTCACGCTGGTGCCGGGCTGCGAATACTTGATCGCGTTGCTGATGAAGTTGGTCAACACCTGCTCCACGCGCGTGGGGTCGGCATTCACTAGCGGCAGGTCCGCGGCGATTTCGGCTTCGAGCGCGATATTTTTTCTCCGCGCCAACAGTTCGTTGGTCTCGACGTTCTTGCGGATGAGGGCGGCGAGGTCGACGGGCTTCTTCTTCAGCTCGAGCCGCCCCGCTTCGATCAGCGTCAGATCGAGCAGATCGGACACCAGCGCGAGCGAGGAGCGGCTTGCCCTTTCGATGATCGACATCAGTTGCATTTGATCGGGCACGAACGCGGCGCTCTCCTCGAGCAGCAGTTCGACGCTCGACGCGATCGAGCCGATCGAATTGCGCAGGTCGTGCGCAGCGATCGCGGCTTGCTGGCTGCGCCGCTCGAGGCTCTTAATCGCAACGCGCAGAGCGTTGGTTTCCTCGTTGTTGATCCGGATCAGATCCTCATAGACGTCGCCCGCGTAGTTCTCGACCGCGCTGTCCACCAGGATCAGTTCTTCGCCGGCGGGAACGGCCGAGAAGCTCATCAGTTTGGGATGGCCGACGAGGTCAACCGAAATCGGCACTTCGAATGCGGCTTCTCCCTCGGCGACGCCTTCGATCAGCGCCTTTGCGCGGGCGTGGTTGTCAACATAGGCGCAGGACCAGAATGGCTTTCCGGGCTGGAGCGACGCGTCAAGACCCACGCCATCGTGGATTATTGCGGTGACTACTCCTTCCCGGGTGCATCGGATCAGCACCCCCGCGCGATGCCGCAGCTCCATCCGCGCTTCAGCTCACCGCCCCTGCGGCGAGCCGCCCGGCAGCGCCCAGTGCATCCTCGGCGTCGCGCGCATATCCGTCCGCGCCGATCTCGCGCCACAGATCGGGCTCGCGATTGAAGGCATGACCGCCGACCATGATCCTGAGATCGCGGGTTTCCTGGTTGGCGCGCAGCGCGCGCACCATAGCCGCCACCCCCTCGAGATGAAAGGTCATCGTGGCGGAAAGCGCGAGGAGATCGGGCCGATGCTGCCCGACGTAATCGACCAGAACTGCGGCCGGCATGTTGGCTCCCAGATGGCAGGTGTCCCATCCTTCCATTTCGAAAAAGTCGGCGACCATCCTCGCCCCGATCTCGTGAATCTCGCCCTGGGCGCACGCGCTCATCAGTACACGCCCAACGCGCGGGCCGGAAAAGATGTGGCTATAGAGGCGCGACATGATGAACTGCGTCGCGGCGGTGCAATAGTGTTCCTGCGCGACGCTGATACGGTTGGATTGCCACAGGCGGCCGACCTCGTATTGCGCGTCCTAGAAGACGTGCAGCCAGATCTCTCTGATGCCGGTTCCCGAGCGTAGCGCGTCCTGCATCAATTCGAGCGCCTGCTGCCGTTCGCCGCGGAGCAGGAAGTCGAGGTAGCGCTTGGCGAGCCCGTCGGCGGGCAACGGCGCGCTGGATTGCGGGGCGCCGGCGGCCGCCGCGCGGCCCGCATCGAAGGCCTCGAGCGCTATCGCCAGGCTCTCGGGCGAACGCGTCTCGTCCAATACCTCGCGCACGCAGCGAAGGTTTTCGTTCAGTTCCTCAGGAGCGACGCCGCGCGCCGCAAGCACGTCGGCCACCCATCCGAGATAGTCCCTGAAGATTGACGGCCGGCCGAAGCCGATCGCGTCGGCAAGATAGGACAGGTGAAACCGCGTGTCCTGAAGGTACATCGCCCTGCCCCGCTCTCCATACCGGGCAAGCAGTTCGGGCCGCCGCGCGTAGTCTTTCGCGACCGCCGCCAGGGAGATTGTTTCAGCCGCGCTTCGGAGTTCGTTCGCGGCTGCGGAGTTTTTGTCCATTGGACCTGATGCCTCGTTTCGATGGCGCCGCCCTGCTGCGGCAAATCGCAGAGCAAAGCCGAGCTCGAACGCGCGAAGGTCGGGAATCCTGTAGCCTCCAACAATCTCGCCCCCGATTTCAGTGCAGTCAATACGAAATGGCGCTCGAATGACGGAGCTTTATCTCTCAAATTGACCTGCTACCAAAGCGCAGCCGGTCTGGCGCAGTCTATAGCTCGGCGCGGAACGCATTCGCAGCGGCGCCGTCCTACGCGGTGATCCCTGATGATTTGAGCAAGGCGCTGAAGTGCTGGTTGAGCTTGCGGAGTTTCGGATCGATGACGACCTGGCAATAGGGCGCGAGGGTATTTTTGCGGTAGTAATCCTGATGATAGTTCTCGGCCTCGTAAAACGCCTTCAGCGGAACTACTTCGGTGACGATCGGCCTGGTAGCCGGAAGTGAGGCATTCAGCTCCGCGATTAGCGCCTGGGCATCTCTGCGCTGCTCGTCGGTCGTGTAGAAAATGGCCGAGCGGTACTCGGTGCCGACGTCCGCTCCCTGCCGATTGAGCGAAGTCGGATCGTGGGTCGCGAAGAACACGGTCAGCAGGTCATTGAAGGAAATGCGGCCAGGGTCGTATTCGACGCGAGTAACTTCGGCGTGGCCGGTAGTGCCGGTGCAGACCTGCTCGTAGGTCGGATTCGCGATCGTGCCACCCGCATACCCCGGCATCACCGACACCACGCCCTTCAAGCGCCCGAACACCGCTTCGGTGCACCAGAAGCATCCGCCGCCGAAGACCGCAATTTCGGTTTTTTCGCTCATGCCGAACACAATAACTGAGTGATTGCGAATGTAAACGGGCCGACTCCCCACCGCGCGGCCGGGTATCCGGGGCAGCCGTTGGGAACCTTCGATTCACACTCGCGCAGAGTTTTACAATCCGTCAAGGACGAATCGAGAGGCTACGCCGACTTCGACGGCACAACCTCGAGCCGCAGCCGCTCCGTCCCCCGAATAACGGTCAATTCGGCGCGCGCCCCGATCCGCTCTTCCGAAAGCAATCGGTGCAAATCGTCGACCGCGCCGACCGCATTGTCGCCGTAGGCGACGATCATGTCGCGCGGCTTCACTCCCGCCTTGTCCGCCGGGCTTTCGGGCTCGACCGACGTGACCATTACGGCCGTCTCCCGCGCCAGGCGATAGAAGCGCACGAACCGCCGCGGCAGCGGAGCCGTCATCCCGGCGACGCCGATGTAGGCGCGCACGATCCGGCCGTCGCGGATGAGCCTCGCCGCCACGTACTGCGCAGTGTTGATCCCGATCGCGAAGCAGATTCCCTGAGCGGGCCGGATGACCGCCGTGTTGACGCCGATTACCTCGCCGCGCGAGTTGACCAGCGGCCCGCCGGAATTGCCCGGATTAAGCGCCGCGTCGGTCTGGATTACGTCGTCGATCAAGCGGCCCGACTGCGACCTGAGCGATCGCCCGAGCGCGCTCACCACTCCCGCGGTGACCGTGCACTGAAACCCGTACGGACTGCCGATTGCGATCGCAAGTTGCCCCACGCGCAACCGGCCCGAGTCGCCGAGCGCCGCCGCGGCTAGCGTCGAGGAACCGATCCGCACGACCGCGAGGTCGCTGTGCGGGTCGGCACCGACAAGAGCGCCTTCCGCGCGCCGCCCGTCGAGCAGCGTCACGCTTATCCGGTTCGCATGCGCGACCACGTGGCTGTTGGTCAGAACGAAGCCGTCGGGCGTGAAAACGAAACCCGAGCCGGTCCCGGCCGGCACCTCGCTCGCGCCCTTGTGCCGAAACACCTCGATATTTACGACCGCGGGACCCACCCGTTGAGCCGCACTGGCGACCGCCTCCGAGTAGGCATCGAGCAAGCCGGCGTCATTACCGGGATCGTTTGCCGCAACCTGCGCCGGTGGCTCCACCGCCGCCTGTTCCCGATCTTGCGGCGCCTCGTTCAACATCTCTCGCAAAACCGCCTGCATATGCTTTCCCTGGTCCTCCTGTGGGTAAATATAATCATCGCGTCAAGCGACTTCGGGCAGGGACTGGGATGCGCAAACGCTCGCGCGGTATGGCAGTGCGTCGGCGCTGCAATAACGTCGTTTCCCCTTCGCTTTGGAAGGGGATAAGATTCTCACGCTGCAGCGACCGCGATCCCGGGTTTGGGGACGGCGGGCAGGTCGACAAAATCCCGCCGGCAGCCCATCGAAAATGGAGGCAACCGTGAACGAGTCGTCTCCCAGTATGTGGCCGCAAACCGAGGGCGTCAGACGCGTCCCGTACCGGCTCTTCACCGATCCTGCGGTTTACGCGCGCGAGCAGGAGCGGCTGTTCGGCGGCCGTTCATGGAACTACGTGGCGCTGGACGCGGAGCTGCCGAATCCCGGCGACTTCAAGGCCACTTTTATCGCCGACACTCCGGTTATCGTATGCCGCGACCGCGCCGGCGAGCTCCATGCGATGGTCAACCGATGCGCGCATCGCGGCGCCCTGGTCTGCCGCGAGTTCCGGGGAAATCGCGCCGCGCTCCAGTGCGTCTATCATCAATGGACATACGACCTGAAAGGCAATTTGACCGGCGTGCCGTTTCGCAAGGGCCTCGACGGCAGGGGCGGCTATCCGCCGGACTTCGACCCCGCGCTCCATTCGCTGCGGAAACTTAACCTGACCACCTACCGGAGCCTGGTCTTCGCGTCGTTCAGCGACGACGTGGAGCCGATCGAGGAATATCTCGGCGATGAAATCTGTCCGTGGATCGACCGCGTGTTCAATCGGCCGGTGAAAATCCTGGGCTACGCGCGGCAGTTCATCCACGCCAACTGGAAGCTCTACGTCGAAAACGTCAAGGACCCCTACCACGCGAGCCTGCTGCATCTGTTCCACGCGACTTTCAATATCTACCGGGCAAATCAGGGCGGAGGCTGTCTCACCGATCCCAAGGGCCGTACGAGCATCATCCGTGCCTTTCGGCGCGCTGAGCAGGACGACCGCGACGTCGAGGGGATCGCGCCGCGCACGTATCGTAAGGGCTACGAGCTTGCGGATCCCTCGCTGCTCGAGTCGAGGAAAGAGTTCGAGGTAGAACTGACGAACTCGATCAATCACATTTTCCCCTGCGTGGTGGTGCAGCAGATTCAGAACACGCTCGCGACCCGCCACATCCTGCCCAAGGGACCCGACTCCTTCGAACTGCTATTCACGTTTTTCGGCTATCGAGACGACGACGCGGAGATGGATCGGCTGCGGCTCAAACACGCAAACCTCGTCGGTCCCGCCGGATACATCTCGATGGAAGACGGCTACGCAACCGAGCTGGTGCAGCAGGCGATTGTGCGGGGCGATGGCGACGGCGGTTCGTCCTACGTCGAATACGGCGGCGAAAAGGAGGGCGGAGACGAAACCCTCAACACGGAATCGGCGATCCGGAGCTTCTGGCGGTACTATCGCTCCGTGATGGACATTTGAGCGCGGGGCCGAGAGTGGATTCGCGTCAAGCCAGATGGACGGTCGAAGAGCTGCTTGCGGCCTACGCCGATTGCATAGATAACGACCGGCTCGAAGAATGGCCCGGCTTCTTCACTGACAATTGCCTCTACAAGATCATCCCCTGGGAAAACGTGTCGCACAACCTCGCGCTCGGCTGGGTGCTCTGCGAGAGCCGCGGGATGCTGCAGGATCGCGTCGTCGCCCATCGCACGGCCAACCTGTACGCGCCGCACCGCTACCGCCACATCGTGGGCGCCGTGCGCGTGCTGAGCTGCGACGACCGCGCGATCGAGGCGCGCGCGAACTATCTCGTCGTGCGCACGGCTCTTGACGCGGTCCGCTACGGCACCAGCGAGATTTACAGCGCCGGCGAGTATCAGGATCGCGTAGTCATCGAGAACGGCCAGGCCCGGTTCGCGGAAAAGATCGTGGTCTCCGATACCGCCCGGGTTGATACGCTGCTGGTTACCCCGATCTAGGACGCCGCGGGCCGGAACCGGGATTTTCGAGCCGAGGCCGGGGCACGACGGGGAACAGACATAACGGAGGACAACGCTGATGCTCGTGGCGTTCGTGTTGATGAAAACCGAGCCGGCGCACATTGACGACGTGGTCAAGGCGCTGGTCGAGATGGAAATCGTCGAGGAGATGCATTCGCTCGCGGGCGACTACGATCTGATCGTCAAGGTGAGAGTGGACGACTTCGACCATCTCGCGCGCCTGGTGGTCGACCGGATTCAGCGCGTGCCGCATCTGCGCGAGACCAAGACGCTCATCGCCTTCGACGCGTACAACGTGCCGAAACTGCGCAAGACCTGACGCCGCTCCGGCCCGCCCCTACATCGCGCGCAACTTCGGGATCACTTCGCGCGCAAACAGCTCCTGGGTGCGGAGCGCCTTCGAAATCTCGATATCGCCGTAGTGGGAAATGATCAGGATTTCATCGACGTCGACCACCCGTTTCAGCGCGGCGCACTGTTCGAGCACGCGCTCGGGCGTGCCCACGAACGCGCATTCCTGCGTGACGATATCCTCGTAGCTGAGCCGCGGCAGCATCTCCATGATTTCGCCGGCATAGAAAGCGTAATTGCTGTCCAGCAGACGCTTCTTCATGGCCGGATCGCGGCGCAGGCCGGGGATCGCCGTCGAGTTATAGGCAAAAAACCGCTTGAGCGCAGCTTCGCACTCCGCGCGCGCCTGCCGCTCATCCTCGGTGATATACACCGCACGCACGCATGCCACCGTCGGCTTCGTCCCATACTTCGCACAAGCCTCGCGGTAGCGATCGACCCCGGGTTTGAACGCCGCCACGGGAGCCGGGCCGCCGAATGCGAGCGACCAGCCCTTGCGCGCGCCGATCTCGAAAGCCGCTCCGCTGGTGCCGACCATGTACACCGGAGGATACGGTTTCTGAAGCGGCTTGGGCACCACCGAAACGTCGTCCAGATGGTAGTAGCGTCCGCGAAACGAAAAGCGCTCTTTGGTGAACGCAAGCTCCAGGATCTCGAGCGCCTCTTCGTAGCGGCCCTGGGTCTCTTCGACCGGGATGCCGGCGGGCGGGTATTCCCACGCGTGTCCGCGCCCCACGCCGAGATCCAGGCGCCCCTCGGTCACGATATCCGCAAAGGCCATTTCGCCCGCGTAAACCGCCGGATTGCGCAGCGGAAACGTATGGCAGAGCGTGCGGAAGCGTATATTGCGGGTCTTCTGCGCCGCGGCCGCGAACAACGCGAGCGGATTCGCCGAGATGCTGAACTCCTGGAAGAAGTGATGGTCGATTACGGAAAAGACGTCATAGCCCAGACGATCCGCATTTTCGATCAGGCCAAGGACGTCCCCTACGGTTTTCGCGTAGTCAACGCCGAATCCATTCTGCATCTCGCAGTAAATGCCAAAGCGCATGTGCCCTTCCGTTCTCGCCGGACGTGCGGTGGCATTTCCTGCTAGGCAGACAACCGGTTCGCGTCTTTCCGGTACAGATCGAAATGACTCTTGTCGTCCTCGGCCGCGGGCGAAATCGCGACGTCAGTGTAGTCCTTCCTGTGAGGATCGCGGCGGATCTGCCAACGCAACAGCTCGAGCCGCGCGAGATACCATAGCGCGGGAATGTAGGTGCCAAGAATCTCCGCGGTTCGCCGCGGATAGAACGCGAACGCGCTTTCACGCGGAAAGGTGGCCCGCCGCTGCGATCGCCGCTTGCGCCGGAAGACACCCGACTGCAGCGGATGTACGCCCTCGAAGGCGTGGCTCGCGTAGAAGTAGAAGATCATCGATGCGACGCGGCCAAGGTTGATATTCGTCGCCGCGGCGCGCCGAAGAATCGTCTTGACATGCGCCGGCGTGTAGTACAGATGCCAGGCGCGCTTGTAGATGCCCTGCCATTCTTCGGCGGTCATCCGGGGATGCGCCGTCACCGCGTGCTCGGAGTCGTACTGGTTGGTGTCGGGCGACATCGCGACGCCCTTTAGATAGAGCTCTTGATGGTCCTGCGAGCCGGGCCCAGGCGTCAGCATGAAGAACTCCATGATGTCGATCGGGAGCTCGCGTTGGATGATCCCGATGTCGCGCGCGATGCTCTCGGGGGTGTCGGCGGGAAACCCAAGGATATAGCCGGCATAGGTCAGCACCCGCTCCTTGCGCCAGGCCTGCAGCATCGCGCGGTACTCGCCGATATGGTTCTGGTTCTTGGAAGCGCCTTTGAGACTCTCGGGATTGATGTTCTCCAGGCCGATAAAGACCTTGCGGCAACCCGCGGCGGCCGCCTTTTTCACGAAGTTGGGAATTTTGTAGCTGAGCGTATCCACCTGCATGATGATGTTGATCTTGAAGCCTTCCTTGCGCCGGAGCTCGATGATGCGGTCGAGGATGGCTTCCCAGTTCCGATTGCGGGCGAAATCGTCGTCGGTGATGAAGTAGCTCTTTACTCCCTGTCCATAGCCCGCGCGGATCATCTGTTCGACGTCGTCGGCCGTACGATAGCGGGACTTGCGCCCCTGCACGTTGATGATGCTGCAGAAGCTGCAGGCGTACGGGCAGCCGCGTCCGGCGTCGAAGCATCCGAGCTTTCCCGCGTAGCGCGCCACGTAGCGCTCGGGTAAAAACGGCAGCGGCCGGCTGCCAAGGTCCGGCATGTCTTTCATGAAATTGTAGATGGGCTGGAGCCGGTTCTCGTGCGCGGCGCGGAAAATTTCCTCCAGCCGGCCTTCGGCCTCGCCAGCGAAGAGAATGATGCCGAGCGCGACCGCTTCTTTCAGCTCCGGCGTCAGCTCAGGAAGCATCGCGAGACATCCACTGACGTGGAACCCGCCAATCGCAACCTGAATCCCCGCCGCGCGCAGCTCGCGCGCGATATCGACCGCGCGCGCGTACTGATTAGTCTGCACTCCGACAAGGCATACCAGCCCGCGGTTTCCGTTCTTTGCAAAACGGGCGATGATTTTCTTTATCGGGATGAAAACATTCGTCTCGTCGCGGACCTCGATGTCGATATCGACGTCATCTCCCAGCGCGCGCCGCTTGCTCACGTCGAGTGCGAGCCCGTACATACATGACAGCGAATTCGACGGTATGAACCCGCGCCACCATTGAATGATATAGCCCTCGTCGTCGTAGTGCGATGGCTTGATCAACTCGACCAGGAAAGTCTTGCGGGGGATGTCGCCGTCCGAATGAGGGCCGTGTCCGCTCGGCGATATTCCGTTAGCTTTATTCAAGAAGCTCATCGACCTCTCATCGGCTCTTCGATCTTACGTTAAGCGCGCTCGATACCATAAACGATATGCGGCACGACGTCTCGAGCAGATGAGTCAGGTACAGGCACTCCTCGAGCGTCTCGGCTAGGGTAAATGTTCCATGACTACGGACTGCGACGATTTTTGCGGCTTTAAGCGCGTCTGCAATCCGCTCCGGATCCTCGCCATAACTCTCCCGGCGCCGGGATTCCAGAATTCGCGTGTTGCCGAGAACGTCTTCGGCTTCATTGAAGCTCGGGGGTATGTGGTCATCCCAAACACCACTAGCTGCGATGGTGCACGGGCCGTGGCAATGCAGAATAGCGCCGCGCCTCGGATCGCCAGCTCCAGCATATATGCCGCGGTGCACGTAGAATTCGCATGAGGCGTCGCCCCGCTTTGTCTCTTCACGTCCGATCGAAATCAGATCCCTGACGGGGTCGAGTCCTCTCATCGACCGTCCCGTTCTGGTGATGAGAATGTCTCCGTTGTGCAGGAGGAGCGAGATATTGCCGGACTTCAACGAATTGAGACCGCTATCCCACGCAGCCTGGCCGACTCTGACGATCTCAGCTCTGGCGGTCTGGGAATCCTCGTGCATGGTCTACGCACCTTAGCATTAGGTGCCGCACAGGCGCTATGCTCCACCAGGTCGCGCACAGGTTCCCGATGTCCGATAATCAGGTACGGAGGGCGCAGGCTGCAGCGAACCCCTCTCTGATTTAGCAATGCTAATGAAGATCGCGATCAACCAGTTGATGCCTATGCGGTGGTTGATGGAGCCCAAACGGGCCTGGGTCCGCGTTCGTCCAAATATTAGATGCTCTTATACTGGGACAATCACTTTCTCATCGCTCAGTTCGCTGCGCGAGCACGATAGTCACGTACGGCGTATCTGATGGGAACCTTGTTTGTTACGCACACTCGACAGAACCGCCTGACCCCCGTTCTGTTACCAGTGATCACAAACGGAATACCGCAATGAGTGCACAGCGCGAGCTCGCGCCCTCCAGCGACAACGCCGAAAACCTGCAGCGCAACGATCTGGAACACGCCGCTAACGGAGAATGTCGTGCTGAGCCCGCAAGGCCAGGGTTTCTTATTAAATACGTCCGGGCAGGCCCCGATCGGCAAAGCTGCCAGTTCGAGCCATTCGATCAGACGACCGAACAGACGCTCGACCGAAACCTGCGGGCG
>DATJXN010000012.1 GCA_035500095.1 Candidatus Binataceae bacterium | reverse complement strand
GAGCGTACCGACCCGGTGCTAGGCACACTGCGCCGCGCGTCTGCTCGCAAGCCGTCCGCACCCGCAACTGGCGCAAAGCTCATCCCGACAAGAACCGCGCGATCCGCCGTCAGCAGTACCGAAGGTCAAAGGCAGCCGAGTTGGGTCTATCCAGGCATGCAGCGATCAAGATTGCGAAGCGACGCCGACGATCACCGAAGTGGTGAGCCGGAGGTTCGGCGCCGCACTCAACGATGGCGCGGTGCTTCTTCAAAAACTCTTTGCGCTTCGAGAGCAGAGATGGCTCTCCTGAATTGCACCGTCCTGGTCGGGAGCGAGTCGTAGGTTGCGTGCTGAAGCCGTCGACACCTGCCACCCCCATGGTCCGTCGAGCACTTGTTGCATTCACAGCAACAGTTAGCAAAGCCAAACACCTTGGCGGCGCCGTGTTCCGCCGGATATCAAGTACGGCGTGCGAGTCACCAGGAAATCACGTTGGTCACCATGTACACGAGGCCGGTCAACCCGGCCACAAAGAACACCAACAACCCGAAGTTTTCCCAAAAATGGCCCCCGACAAATGCTGATTTTCGTCTCATAACTTCGAACTCCGATGACGGCTTGGCCAGTGCACTGCGAACGCCTTTTTATGCCCCTGTATATAGCTAATATTATCTGAAAATAGCTTAATAGGTGTAAATAAGTCAGTCATACATAACCGCGAAGTACGGTCCCAGGGTAAAGCTTCGCCCTTCAGCGCAGGGTTCGTCGTCAACGATCCCGGAACGCCACGGCTTGGCACAGAGTGCGCATTGCTCGGCCGGCTCCGTCCGAACCTGCAAGTGCCGGGCGCATCCTGAGAAAAACTGCGAGATTAAGGCGTCCGCAATACCGAAGGTCAAAGGCAGCCGAGCTGGGTCTATCCAGGCATGCAGCGATCAGGATTGCGAGGCGAGGCCGGCGATCACCGAAATAGTGAGCCGGAGGTTCGGCGCCGCACTCAACGACGGCGCGCTGGCTTCTTCGAGATAGTCCGTCTAACCCACCAGCTCCCCATGAGCCGCCAAGCTGGTCGATATGGCGTCAACCGCACAGCCTTTGCCATCTAGACATCTCATGAGAATTCTAATAGTTTTTAGACATGTCTAGAAGAATTATAGATGTCGTAGCATCAACGGCCTTCCTTTCGGTTGTACTGGCACTTGCCCCACACGCCTGGGCACAGACATCCGCTGGCTCGATAGGCACGCTCAGCGGCACCGTTACGGTCGAGAGGGCCGGCAAATCGATTCCGGCAGCCGACGGCACCGCTCTTCAGGTCGGAGACAAGCTGACAACTGGGCCCAACAGCCGCGTGAGCATTGGGCTCAGCGACGGCAGCCAGCTGGAGTTGAGCGACTCGAGTACTCTTGTGCTGACGGAAAATATCCTCAACCCCGACGGGTCACGAGCCAGCACCAAGGTTACCCTGCTAAACGGGCTGGTGCGCTCCCTGGTTAAGGTTAGCTCAGGGAGCCCTCCCAATTTCGAGGTTCATACTCCCAATGCCGTCGCTTCGGCCCGCGGCACCATGTTTGATGTTTCGTATCACGAGGGCCAGCCACCGCCTCCGATGCCCTGACCCGGATGCGGGAGCCCGCGGCGCCTGTAGCCTCCGTAGCATCCAAAACGGTTATAGGAGGGAGATCTGAAAATGGAGCCAGTGACGAAGATGTTCATCCGCGCCCGTGAGTCAATGGTTCGCAACACCCGTGGCCAGACGATGACGGAGTACACGCTCACCGTGACGGCTATCGCGGTAGTGGTCTTCGGCACCTATATGGCACTGGGCAACAACGTCAGTTCGCTCGCCAGCGGCGTGGACTCCACTCTGACCAACGCGTAAAGGCGCCAGATGGTTGGGATCTGCGGGCGAGGGTCTCCATGATGCCGAGAAGCAGCGGCAAACCGATCCCTGAAGAGCATCCGCTGGACAGCGCCGAATGGTCCGACTTGGAAGCGCCGACCGCGACTTTGTGGGGTATCATAATCGCCTGCCTTGGCCTCGCCCTTGTGGCGTTCGCCTGGTGGCCGCTGTGATGTGAATCAACCACTCGAGAAGCGCTTCATACATGACGAAACCGGCGCTATGGCCCGTTGGGGCAACATATTCATCCCGGGCCACCGGCTGACTGCGCCGTACCTTGACGACTTCGCCCCTCCGCGGAAGCACTAGGAACTTCTCATGCGAGTCACATCCAAGACGGAATGTGACCCTTTACGCTACATCGCCATCGGCGGTTTCTTGCCGACGTGGCCGCCCCCTTGCCTGACTGGCGTCGGTCATGATGAAGTATCCCGCTCGCCCGCGCACGCATTCTTGCCCCCGTGGCGCAGGCGCTTGTTCAACATATTTCTCGACCAGCGGCTCCATAAGCCGCTCTAATAAAATTGGAAAAACTCGCCGGTCCGGATCGGGCAAATTTCCGGCTTTTTCAACCGCCCCATAGTGTCAAGCAATTTGTGGTTCCAAAAGCGGTCGATCTAGTAGTGACTAATTTTACGAGAGGCCCTGTCATCCCGCCGAAAGGGAAGTGCTGCCGCCGAACCCGATTCTCGCGCATCGCGCGATGCAGTTTGCGGTTGCTCGCGAGTTTCGGCCGCCGTCATACCCCGATTCAGCCTGTAGCCCCGGCTCTCGTTCGCACGCGGGCATATCGGGCTCGCCATCTCAGCGTCTGAGGCCGCGCTCAGAACACCATTGACTTTTCGTATATAATTTCTTGTTGGGCAGCAGCATTGGGTCGCGGGAGAATCCTTCGAAGGTATGAGCGCTGAATGGCGGCCCGAGGCCAACATGCAGAACGCTCAACTGAGCATGGGGCCCCGCACCGCGAATGATAAGACACGGGTCGCGTCGAATGCCCCAAGGCAAAAGCTGACCGATCAGACCTCAGGCCGTTCCGGCTTCGCCGCGTGACGGACCGGCTTCGCTGCGAACCGTCAACGAGCGCACCTGTGGAAGTACTCCCGCACCAGACCGCGCCATCCGCCCGCGCGCCGGTCGCCGCCACGCCCGAGGCCAAGGCACCGCGCTTCATCATCGAGGCCGGGCGCGGCTCGCTGTGGGTCGGGCTCGGCGAACTATGGACGCATCGCGAGCTGCTCTACTTCCTGACTTGGCGCGACGTCAAACTGCGCTACAAGCAGACCGCGCTGGGCGTGCTGTGGGCCGTGCTTCAGCCGTTGCTGATGATGGTGGCCTTCACGCTGCTATTCGGCAGGCTCGCCCACGTGCCTTCCGACGGTCTACCCTATTCGCTCTTCGCATTCGCCGGGCTGGTCCCCTGGCAGTTTTTCCAAAACGCGGTGACTCAGAGCGGCGCCAGCGTGATCGGCAACGCGCAACTCGTCACCAAGGTCTACTTTCCGCGTATGGCTATCCCGGGCGCCGCAGTTGGCGCCGCGCTGGTCGACTTTGCGATAGCCTCGGTGATCCTGTTCGCGATGATGGCCTGCTACGGAATGGCGCCCGGCGCCGGGATCTTGATGTTCCCAGCGCTCGTGGCACTGCTCGCGATTTTCGCCGGGGCAGTCGGGATGTGGATGGCGGGGATGAACGTCAAGTATCGCGACATCAAGTACGTAATGCCATTCATGCTCCAGTTCTGGATGATCGCCACCCCGGTCATTTATCCCTCCAACTTTGTGCCGGGCGGGTGGCGCTGGATACTGACCCTCAATCCGCTGACCGGAATCATCGGGGGTTTCCGCTCCGCGCTATTGGAAAGGCCGTTTGACTGGCCCGCGATTGCCGTCGCAGCGGCGCTGACGCTCGGAGCCGCAGCCTACTCGGTATGGTCGTTTCAGCGCATGGAGCGGAGCTTCGCAGACGTCATCTGACGTCTGCGGAGGCCAACTGCGATGCAGCCGATAATCCGAGTCCAAAACATCTCCAAGCGCTACCGCATCGGGAGGGTCGAGCCCTATCGCACTCTGCGCGAGAGCATCATCCGTTCGGTCAGCGCGCCGGCGCGGATCGCGCGTGATATGCTCGGCGGCAGAGCGCGCGATGGTGGGCTGCAGGACGGTGAGCGCCACGTCTGGGCGCTGCGCGACGTGAGCTTCGACGTGATGCCAGGCGAGGTGCTCGGCCTCATCGGGCGCAATGGCTCCGGCAAGTCGACGCTGCTCAAGCTGCTCTCGCGCATCACCGAACCTAGCGCCGGCCGTGCCGAGATTTATGGCCGGATCGGCAGTCTGCTCGAGGTCGGCACGGGGTTCCATCTCGAGCTGACCGGGCGCGAGAACATTTATTTAAGTGGCGCGATCCTCGGCATGCGGCGCGCCGAGATCCAGCGCAAGTTCGACGAGATCGTGGCTTTCGCCGAGGTCGAGAAATTCGTCGACACCCCCGTAAAGCACTATTCCAGCGGCATGCACGTGCGGCTGGGCTTCTCCGTTGCCGCCCATCTCGAACCCGAGATCCTCCTGGTCGACGAGGTGCTGGCAGTGGGCGACGCTGCCTTCCAGAAAAAATGCATGGGCAAGATGGGCGATGTCGCACGCACGGGGCGGACGATAATCTTCGTCAGCCACAACATGGCCTCGATAGAGTCGCTTTGCAGCTCGTGCCTGCTGATCAGCTCAGGCCGTCTCGAAGCCGAGGGCGAACCGACCCAGATCGTGATGCGCTACATGGCCTCCGAGCTGCGAGGCTGCGGCGGCATCCGCTCGCTGGCAGGCCATGCCGGACGGCGCGGCGACTCAGTACCAACGATGCAGTCGATAAGCCTGCACTCTGAAGGCGACGAGCCGACCGGTGTTGTGCGAATGGGAGCACCGCTTGAGGTGACAGTCCACTTTGTTGCGCCTCATCCCGTCCGGCCGATCCTGGGAGTCACCCTGAAGACTGCCGAGGGGATGCCACTGTTCGGCGTCAACAACCGCTTGACCAACCAGGGAGCGGACAATCAGCGTATGTCGAGCGGCATCGTGACATGCAAGTTCGATCGGCTTCCGCTGATGCCGGGAACCTACCTCATCGACCTGTACTTGGGAGACTTCACTGATACCTCGCGCGAACTCGACATAATCCGTGAGGCGATCTCGTTCGAGGTAGTGCCTGCCGACCTGCTGGGCACCGGTATGCTGCCGCGGCCGACGGACGGCCCTATTTTTTTGCCCGCGACCTGGACGTTTGCACGCGGTGCCTGAGGCCAGGACTCGAAGGATCAGACTTTCTCGGGGGGGGCGCATGCGCCGGCGCTTGGGCGGGAAATGGGCGCGCCTTGTGCCCTACGTTGCTCGCTTCTCGTATGTCCACATGCTCATCCAAATATAGTTTAGTGTAGGAGCAGAGGTAAGGCGGCAAGGCCCTGGCAGCAGCAGTACCGGCGGTGTCTCCAGCCGGAGGTCTGACCGAGTGGCCATCAAATTGTTTTGAGGATCTTCCACGCCGATGGGCGGTCCTTTCGGGCTTGGGCGCGCTCGCCGTAGCCGCAATTCGTCTTGGCTCTGATGCAAGCGCGGAAGAGAATTTGCCGGACGCCGACGCGTACGCTCCGTGGCGCGAATGGTCTGGCTCGCCTGGAGAGGGGGCGCGAACGCCGGTGAGGTCGGCAATTCTTGCGGCCAACGCTCACAACACGCAACCGTGGAAGTTCTGTGTTCATCCCGATCGGATCGATCTCCGCGCCGACGAGAGCCGCAATCTGGGCGTGATGGACCCCTTTCGGCGCGAGATGCGGATCAGTCTCGGCTGCGCGCTGGAGAATCTTCGCTTGCGGGCTTAGGCGGCTGGTTACGCGGCCCGAATCGCGATCGAACACGCGACGCTCTCGCTGCCGGCGCCGGTCGAGGGAAGGCGCCGGGTGGCTTCGGTCGCGCTCTCGCGCGGCGCGGCGGAAGGTTCGCCACTCTACGCCGCGATACCGGCGCGGCACACCAATCGCGGCCCGTACGACCCGCGATCGTCCGGTTGCTCCCGAGATGCTGGCAAAGCTTGCGGCGCTCGGAAGCGGGGAGCCGGAGGTCAAACTGTTCCTGCTTACCGAGGCGACCGTGCGTTCGGAGTTTACCGCGACCACGATCGTCGCGACCGAGGCAATCATCGCCGACCCCGCAATGATCCGTGACAGCGACGCGTGGTTTCGCGGCTCCGACGCCGAGATCGCGGCTCATCGCGACGGCCCGACCATCGCGGCGGCAGGGCTCTCGCCGTTCGTGACGCTGATGGCGAGGATTCTGCCCGTGCCCTCGCCCGCGCGGGCGCATCGCATCTGGCTCAGCCAGACTCGCGATGTACAGCTTGCGACGGCGGCAGTTTTCGGGCTGCTCGCGGTCGGGAACTTGTACGATCAGGAGCGGGCGGTGCGGGCTGGGATGCTCTGGCAGCGGCTGCACCTTGCGGCAACGAATTTGGGTCTTGCGGCGCAACCCCTGAACCAACCTCCGGAAAGAGTGGATCGGGAAAGGCAACTTGGCTTGCCCGCCTCGACACAAAAACGGCTACAGTAGACCCCAGTGGCTGAGGCCAACGAGTCTTTATCTCCGGGTCACCGGAGAGTCGCGTTTGACGAGGGGATCGACGATGCCGCCGGTTGCAACGAACCGACCGAGCCCGCGTGGAAAGTGAGGTTCACACTGAACCGCCCGTTGACAGTGACTGGGGCCATCGCCTTGTTTACTCCAGAACTACCCGAAATCCGTCGCTTGCGTTGTTCGAATTAAGGACGAACCTGATGACCCTTCGAATCGAGGACTACGCGCTCATCGGCAACATGCACACCGCCGCGCTGGTCGGGATCGACGGCTCGGTCGATTGGTTGTGCATGCCGCGCTTCGATTCTTCCGCCTGCTTCGCGGCGCTGCTCGGCAATGAGGAGCACGGACGCTGGCTCGTCGCCCCGCGCATCGAGCCGCATCAGACGCTCCGCCACTACCGCGGTGACACGCTGGTGCTCGAGACGGAGTTCCGATGCGCCGGCGGCACGGCCGCGGTTATCGACTTCATGCCGGTTGCCGAGCGCGTAGGCAAGGTCGACCTCGTGCGAATCGTCGAAGGGCGCGCGGGCCGGGTGCCGATGCGCACGGAGTTCATCCTGCGCTTCGACTATGGCCATGTCGTGCCGTGGGTACGCAAGCGCCCCTACGGCATCAGCGCGATCGCCGGTCCCGACGCGGTGCAGCTGCGCTCTCCGATCGAGCTGCGCGGCGAGGACTTCCACACCGTCGGCGAGTTCGAGATTGCCGAGGGCCAAACCGTGGCGTTCGTGATGACGCGTTACGACTCGCATCTCGGCGAGCCGCGCATCCGCGACGCCTCAACGATGCTGCGCGAGACCGAGGACTGGTGGCAGCGATGGTCGGCGCGATGCTCGGTCGAAGGGCCCTCACGTGAGACCGTGATCCGCTCGCTCATCACGCTGAAGGCGTTGACCTACAGTCCGACCGGCGCGATCGTCGCCGCGCCGACGACGTCGCTGCCGGAAACGATCGGCGGCGTGCGCAACTGGGATTATCGCTATTGCTGGCTGCGCGACGCGACGTTCACGCTCTACGCCCTGCTCATCGGCGGCTATACCGAAGAGGCGCAGGCGTGGCGGCAATGGCTGCTTCGCGCCATCGCGGGCCACCCGAGCGAACTGCAGATCATGTACGGGCTCGCTGGCGAGCGCCGGCTGACGGAGTTGGAGCTTCCGTGGCTGCCCGGCTATGCGGACAGCCGTCCGGTGCGCATCGGCAACGCCGCGCACAACCAGTTCCAGCTCGACGTTTACGGCGAGATCTTCGACGCGCTGCACGTCGCCAGGCGCCACGGCCTCCACTCCAACGACGACGCGTGGCAGGTGGCGCGCGAGCTGATGGATTTTGTGGAGACCGCATGGGAGCAGCCGGACGAGGGTATCTGGGAGGTCCGCGGTCCGCGCCGCCTCTTCGTTCATTCGCGCGTGATGGCGTGGGTCGCGGTCGATCGCGCGATCAAGACGGTCGAGCACGCGGGGGTAAAGGGGCCGCTCGAAAAATGGAAAGCGCTGCGCGCGCGCATCCACGACGACGTCTGCCGCCGCGGGTTCAATCCGGCGCGCGGCGCCTTCGTCCAGTACTACGGCGCGGGCGCGCTCGACGCCTCGCTGCTGCTGATGCCGCTCGTCGGTTTCCTGCCGGCAAACGATCCGCGCGTCGTCGGCACGGTCGAAGCGATCCAGCGCGAGCTCATGAGCGGCGGACTGGTGCAGCGCTACCTGACCGAGGCCGGCACCGACGGCCTGCCTCCGGGCGAGGGCGTCTTTCTTCCGTGCACCTTCTGGCTGGCCGATTGCCTGGAGCTGATGGGGCGCCATGAGGAGGCGCATGAAACCTTCCGCCGCCTGCTCGCGCTGCGCAACGACGTCGGCCTGCTCGCTGAAGAGTACGACCCGCAACTCAGACGCCAGCTCGGCAATTTTCCCCAGGCCCTTTCGCACATCGCGCTCATCAACAGCGCAAGCAACATCACGCTGGCGCACGGGCCGTGCAGGGATCGCGCGTCGCACGCTCACGACCAACCCGGCTAGCGCGCTGATGCGTCGGCGCGGGTTTTTGCTACGATAGCGCCTCCGAACTGCCGCACACGCTGCAGCAACGCTGGAAAAACAGGACAGGAACACTACAAAAACGAGGACGACGACGATCATGGCGGAAAAGAAATCGGCTCCCACTCCCGAAGCACTGGTGCGCGAGCTTTCCTCCTTTCCGCTGCTCGGCGCGATGTTCGGGCGGCGCGCGCGCCGCTTCGGCCTCGGGATGAAGATTCCCGACGGGCCGCTCGCCTACGAGTCGCCCAAGGAGCCCGTCGCGCTGAGCGAGACCGAGCGGATGCTGCTCGTGATATGCGGCGCGGGAATTAACGGCTGGAACACCGGGATGGAGCATACGTCGGCGGGCGAGGCCGACACCGGATGCAACTACCCGGTGCGCCTGCTCGGCCGGACTTACCCGAGCGGCGCGGGGATCTACGCCTCCGAGCTTATCTTTACCGACGACGACGGCACCTATCTGACGCAGCTGCGCGACCTCGACCCGCAGGACATCCTCGGCGGCAGGCGGCCGGACGACCTCGCCGCGCTCTTCGACGCGGTCAAGCGGCATTGCGTGAAACTCGCGCCCGGCCGCGTCACCGTGCCGGCCGAACCGCCGCACACGAGCGCCCACAATCTCTGGAACGCTAACAAGCCGGGCACCACGCTGTTCGTGCCGGTGATCGATCTGACGCAGCAGATGATGGACCTGATGGCGGTGTATCTGGGGATGGGGTTTACGCCGTTCGATCCGCAAAACGGCCGCGTGTGCGGCGACCTCGATCGCTTCATGCAGGCAGGGCTTATCGACGGCGCCAAGCGTTTTTCGATCTTCGAGTTCGACCAGTACTGCCTGGCGACGGGCGCGATGGAACTTGCGCTGGTGTGCCATAACATCGTGCTTGCAATGCAGGCGATGGGGCTTGGCGGATGGATGTACACGGGGATCAATCCGCCGAGCCTGATGGGCGCGTTCGCTGCGCGTGGAATTCCCGGCCTCGGCTTTCGCTTCGCGACCGACGCGCGCTGGGCGGTGCCCAATCCGGTCGGAATCGACAAGTATTTCGAAGGGCTCTGTCCGCCGTATTGCGCCGACATGCGCGGGGCGGTGCGCAAATTCGCCGATCTCAAGTTCGGGACCAACGGCGCGTTCGATCCCGAACGGCCCGGCCCGTACCGCGAGAACGCGCGGGTCAAGTCGCGCATCGAGCGCTACACGGCGGAGTTCATCGAGCTGATGGGCGAGGTCGCGCAGTACATCTACGACACCTTCGGCCGCTTCCCGGCGTCGGTCCCGAGCTTCTACATGCGCGCCTACGCGCAGGCGCAGCACTGCGAGATGGAATTTTACGATCGCTTCTTCGACGGCGATTTTTATCTCGACACCCACGTCCGGCATATGGCGACGTGGCACGGCGAGAAGTAAGCGGCGCGCGCAGAGGAGGAGGAAGGGGCCCGGTGGCCCCACCGGTCTTCAAAACCGGCCTGGCGGGCAATACGCTTGCCGGAAGGTTCGACTCCTTCCCCCCTCCGCCATAATCATTGCGAACGTGCGCCCAGGCACCGCACGGGCTATGGGCTTTGGGCAGACTGGGGCGCGACTTCTTTAACACTCAGCGCTGCTAGGGGTAAAAAGAAGCCGCCATGCGGTAGGCCAAGCGACAGCTGAGCGCGCCGGACACGCCGACGAGGCCGTCTGGCATTCCCGGACGAGGCGTGCCAGGTCGTCTCCAAATCGGGCCGCTTCCGGGGGGTCGAGAAGAAGAGGCGCTTAAAGCCGTCGGAGTAAGGAGAGGCGAAATCGTGAAGAGACGCGCGTCAGCGCGAAGGCGCGGCAATTCCTGTCCATCGCCAGCGGATCCTTCATCTTCAGCCCGCCGGCAGTAGCTTGGGCCGATTGTCGCCAGGTCGTCTTCTGAAGGGGAAACGAATGCACCCGATCAGCCGTAACCGGAGCGCTCGGCTGCTCTGCGCCTACCATATCACTGGATAGACGCGATGGGTTCCTGCCAATCCTTTCAAAGAAATCTCTTTCGAATCTGCAAAACGAATATCACCGGCGCCTTCTACCAGATCACGTAGCGTTGAGGAGACCAGTATCTCTCCTGCACCTGCGGTTGCCGCTATCCGCGCGGCTAGAATAACAGCTTTGCCAAACAAATCCGTAGCTTCGTTTATCGGTTCGCCCGTATGCAGTCCGATCCTAACCCGAATAGCAACATCACGGTGCTTTTCGCAATGATCGGCGAAGGCGCGTTGAATCGCAATAGCACATAAGACGCCACGGCGAGCACCGGCAAAAGCGACCATAAAACCATCGCCCATCGACTTTATCTCGATTCCCTGGTGGGCCGAAACCTCCTTCCGAATGATAGCATTGTGTAGACGGATGATCTCCTGCGCGCGGAGATCGCCGAGGTGTTCGAACATTCCAGTCGAATTTTGCATGTCTGAAAATAAAATCGTGACTGTGCCATCGAGAGGAACGTGCGTGGCTAACTTGTGCGTGTTCTCTGCCGCGATATCGGCGATCGCATCGATAGCCGGGCATGACTCGGTGATCGTACCAGGAACATTGTCTTGGCTCAGGCGTGTGGCTGAGTCACCTGGTCTTTCGATGAAGCGATTTTGTCTATTGTCGCCGATTAAGCCAGGACTCGCCTGCGCGGTCTCAACCTCCAGGCGTATTGCTTGAAGCTTTTCCTGCAGCCGCATGCTTCTGAATGTGTCTGTGGCTTTGTGGACGGATTCCAAGAGTTCGAACGCACGACGGCGATCACTGGATGTATTCCGCTTCAAGAGCAGCGCGGCGTACTCGCATTCGGAGTGAGCAACCCAGGTGTTCGCCCGAAGGCGTCGGTTTGCAGCGATAGCGTCTTCAAAGTGGACTGCTGACTCGTCCACGCGCCCTAAGATGTTAGCCAGACGGGCGAGAGCGTAGCTTACGGATCCATAGCAATATACATAACCCAAGACCGCGTTGCGCGAAGCGTACGGACGCAAGATCTCGTATAGAATCTCGGCTTCAGCGCGCGCACCGAGATCAACGCACACATCCGCAAGGACGAAAATCGAAGGAAGCCAATTCCAATCCCTCGGAATGGTACTAAAATTGTTGACGGCGAGAGTATTAAATACCGCCCTCGCGTCGGATGCCTTGCCGCCCTGAATCAGACACTGAACTAAGGCGCATTGCGCAAAAAGTATCAGCGGATTCCGGTCAATATAGGCTCTGAGGGAAGGTTCGAATTCTCTCAGGCGCGCCTGTTCCCAAAGTACATGACCGGTTTGGATAAGAAAGGAATTAAAGGAGAGGGGCCGCCCGCTCTCTTGGCCCGCGACCAAAGCCTGTTGGGCTAAGTGCTCCGCTTCTTCGAAACGGCCATCGAGGAGCGCACGCATCCCGCGCAGGAGCAGTCCTCGCTTAAACGGGTCCTTGGTCTGTTCCTCAACCCGCAGATACGTTTGCGATTCAAGGTCCGCCTCCAACACGTTGCCGATCTCGATGAGATCCGATATGCGATAAAAGCGTGCCTCCTGTGCGAAATCCCTTTCGCCAGCGCTCTCCGCAGTCCTGATGATATCACTAGTGTCAGCCAGACGATCTTGAATACTGTCGGGATTTCGCAATGAGAGATGATGAGCCCATAGGACCAGAATCAACGTATGGCGATCGCCGAGTCGGCGCGCGATGTCGACAGCTTTTTGACACAGATGGGTTCCTCGGTCACGTTCAGACCAATAGAGCTCGACCCCTAAGCGAGCCAGGACTTGAGCTCGCACAGGGCTATCGGCTTCTTCAAGCACCTCCAAGGCCTCGGTAAGTAGCGCGACGAGAGCGCTGTCAGTAACACCGGAGTCGCTTATCGCTCTACCAGCGGTTACGACGGCGCGTGCAAAAAGGTCAAAGTTGGCAAGCCTCTTTGCTCGATCGGCCGCTTCGAGGCAGGTCTTGCGAGCCTCTGTAACTCTACCCGCCCTGGTCTGTGCCTCTCCCAGTTCCAACAACAGATCGGCTTTCAGTTGTTCACTGGGGTGAGACGTAAAGGGTAGAAGCTGCAATGCTGTGCTGAGATAACGTGAAGACTCTTCATATGCCAGTTTTTGTGTCGCAATCTGTGCGGCACGCCGGGAGTACTGAACAGCCAGATCGGCGTTTCCGGCAACAGCCGCCTCAGAATAATGGTAAGCTATTTCGCCACTGCGGCCGTCAGAATCATCAAGGCTGCGGATGGCGTCTCCGACTAGTCGGTGCAGCTTGACACGACTGTTTGTAGGTAGAGTTCCGTAGAGAGCGTCGCGGATCAACATGTGTCGGAAGGTGTAACGTCCAGCGAACCCTTCGAGTCCCGTTACCAATTCGAGTCTGATCGCTGTATCGAGAGCATCAACGATTCTCTCTCGTGGAACGTCTCTTGTCATTGCCAGGCAATTGAGGTCGAATTCGCGTCCGATTACGGATGCGACGGTTAAGGTTTGGCGGGTTTCATCGCTTAGCGGTTGAATCCGCCTCATGATGGATGCTCGCACACCATCCGGAATTTGCAATGGATGCGATACGATTGCAGGGTCAGTCGCGAGATGCCCTTCGGCCGCCATCAGTCGGAGAATTTCACTCAAGAAAAAGGGGTTACCCTCCGTCGCAGTCTCAAGCAGAGATACCAGAGAGGGCGTCGGAGAGATTCCGGCTGTTCGCTCGATGAACTCACCGATTTCAGCTTCTGCCAATCCGCGTAAGGGTAGCAAAATGCCTTCGCGCTCGATTTCTGCTATTAAGGCGGCTCTTTCGACTGAATTACGTACCTCGGCTTTGCGATATATACCTACAATCATCAGACCCGCACCGCGGACTGCTCTCGCTAGAGCAAGTAACATCAGTAACGAGGTGGGGTCCGCCGCGTGCAGATCATCCAAGATTGCTAAGATGGGTTTGTGTTCGCTGGCGCGACGAAAGAAACGGACCACGGAATCGAAGAGACGGAATCGGGCTTGCTCCGGTTCGGAGAGAGAGCCTGGCGAAAGCTCGGATAGGTCAGGCACAAGAGCGCGCAACTCCGGGACAATTTGGAATACTTCGGCGACGTCGGAACTTAGCCAATTAACGACGATCGAACTCTGGGTGGAGCTAGCTAATGCTCGAATAACCTGGATCCATGGCCAATAAGCGGGCGCTCCGCCGCCTTCCCAACAGCGACCCCATAGGACGCTCATATGCTTACTGACGGCGTAGTTCGCGGCTTCGTCGGCCAAACGGCTTTTGCCGATCCCTGGCTCGCCCGCAACAGTGAACAATCGTCCCTGACCCGCTAAAGTGTCGTGAACGCCGGCACAAAGTTCAGTCAGCTCGCGGACTCGATTAACGAAAGACGAAGTCTTGGAACGAAGCAGTCCGTTGTCGACCAATTGCCATGCACCCCCTTGGGTTGGCCACGGGTCCGAGCTTGACAGAAGTCATTCAAAACTGCCAGAACGCGCCTGCTTGATTTAAAAAGTCCCGCAGAGCAAAATGTCGAAGTTTTGCAACGAAGAAGATCGTTTAGGGGGGCTTCGACGATGGCAAACCAGAAAGTCGAACTGTACATTGCGGCGCCGGCGACGTATGACGACGTAGTAACCCAATTCATAAACTACCTGAGCGCTAGTCCTTGCGATCACGCAAACCTGATGACCCTCTTTGGCAGTAATCCGCAAGTAGGTATCACAAGCGATGGTCCAATTTACATCGGCACTCAACAGGTAGCCGGGCTTTTCACAGCGATCGCGAAGACTTTCCCGAGATTCGGCTTCGACCAAACTTCGCGTTATGTGTCCATCCTGGAGCCGGTGGCGACATCCAAGACGACAGCCATCGTGGTCGCAGGGAGGCTTAAGGCCAGCCACACAGGACATCCTTGGAATCCGGGATTCGATAGCTCGCCACTCAATAATCGTCCCATAACGAATAAAAGCTTTCGGAGCCTGGCTGCTTGCTGTATTTTTACCTTCCCAGTTCCGTCATCCAATCCGCCTCAAGGCAGCGATCTTCTGATAGCCTCTCTCGCTATCTATTTCGACAGATACCAAATGCTTAATCAGCTTGGAATCGTCTGACTTCAGAGCAATTATGGCCATAATAGCTCTTGAGTAGTTGCGAACCAGTTGCAAAATACTTTCAAAGCACCCGAGTCTCACCAGCTGCGAGTGACGTCTCAGCGCGTACGGTGAACTTCGCGCCGAGCTGCTGCATATTCAACCGCCGTTGGGTCCTGGTGCGGGCATTTCGGCGCTTTATCGGTAAATGTGACTTGCTTCATCCATCCGGCGATCCTCCTTGGGGATTTGAGCGGAAGACGCGCTTAAAGCCGTCGGAATAAGGAGACGCGCAATCGTGAAGAGACGCGCTGTTGCTCTCTTTTCAATGATCGGGATAGCGCTCGTTGCTGCCGGGTGTGCGGCGTCTTCAGCCCCTCAATCAGCGTCGGCATCCAACATCCCTCAAGCGGCATATCCGACGTTAAAGACCGGCAGCCCGCAAAGAGCCAGAATCGATGCTCCGATTTGTGAGACTCATGACGAGCTTGTAGCGGCCGCCTACGTGTACGACGGCGGTGGCACACCCGACGTCTCCGGCTGCAGCGCGCTCACCAAGGGGGCGAAGGTCAAGGTCCTGGCCGCGACGGTAAGCGGCGATGCAAACGCGGTGCAGGTCGATGCGCAGGGCCACATCGGCTGGACCAAGTCTTACTACCTCGAGGGGCCGGGCGACTGAAGTTGAATTGACGATTCAGTGACGATTCGGAGATTCAATGATTATTCGGAATGGTCCGTCCCGATTGCCGAGGGTATTTCGCCGAGCGTCACACGTTATCCACGTCGAGTGCGCGCCGGCCGCGCGCGTAAGTTTGCTCCTAACGCACACAACGCGTGATCCGCCAGCCTGGTTTGCGATGAAAATATTCTGAAGGTCACGGCGTGGAGGTTGATAAGATCGCCTTTTTCAGTCACGACGTGATCGGCGAGGACGGCTCGCGCCCCATCCTCGACTCGCCGGCGACAGGAGGCATCCAATGGCACGCGTCTCGCGTCCGTGCATCGTGATTCCGGGAATTCAAGGTTCGACACTGCAAAATTTCTATCCAATCGATCCGGCTACCACCTGGTCAACACTCGTCATCGCCGAGGGGAAGCTGTTCGCGCTGGACTTCGACACCCTGGCGCTCTCGGACGATGCGAAGTCCGACCGCAACGCGACGGTCGTCAGCCGCCCCTCGCAATTGATCGACATTGCCTACGCCACGCTCGCAAACGGTCTTCAAGGCCGTAACAAGGTTCCGGCCTACCTGTTCGCGTACGACTGGCGCTATTCGATCGTGCACTCCGCTGTCGCGCTGGTTCGCTTTATCGAACAGCTGCAATTGAAGAGGATGGCGGATATCGTGCCGGCGTGGAACGGCCACTTCGATTTCGCCTGCCATAGCATGGGCGGTCTCGTTTTCCGGCAGTTCCTCGACGAATGGGCGAGACTCAAGCCGGGCGTACCGCTGCCTGTCGGCCGCGTCGCGTTCATCGCGACGCCGCACAAGGGTTCGCTTGGCGCAGCCGAGGCGCTGATTAGCGGCGAGAGTCCCGTTTTCGGCGGCCAGAAGGAAATGCGCAAGCTCGCGCGCACCTTTCCATCCGTTTATGAATTGCTCCCGCTCTACCGAAACGGCGTGATGCGAGCGGAGAAGAATGGAGTCGAGTTGGACCTCTTTCAGGAAAAGAATTGGCAGGTCAACACGACCTCAGCGGTTCCGGACGCCAATAACAGTGGATTCGACGTGCAGCAGCTTCATTTGACCGAAGCGGAGCGGGTGCTGAGGGCCTTGCCGATGCCCATCGACCACGGGATCGCGCCGAGCGACCTGCTCGTGGTTTACGGATCCAAACCGAACTCGACCTTGCAGGTGGTGCAAGTGCAGAACGACGCCAACCAGTGGTACGACTTCGATAACGCGGTGAAGAGCGACGGCGATGACGTGGTGCTGATGGGTTCTGCGAAATTGCCCGGAGTCACGGCGGTTGAGATTCGCCAGGACGACGTGAGCTACCTGTCCCATCCGATTCTTCGCGGCCTCGTAAACTCGGACTTGCATGCGTTTTTACCGGCGCTCGACGAGGTGCAGACGATCGTTGCAAGCTTCTTTGCCGGCGCGGCGGGCGCCGCGCTGCTGCCGCTTAACTTCCAGCGGGATGCTGCCGCTCGAATTTCGTGAAGCGAAGCCGCATGCTGTAAGCCGGGTCCTGGGACGCGCTCCGTCGGCCCGGTGCTGCATCAAACGAATAAATGGAGCGTGACGTCGGCCATGCGCATCACCGCGCTTACGGACCAGCCTGAAACAGTCGCGGCGCTTTCCGATCTTCTGATCGAAGTCGTCGCCAACGGCGGCTCGGTCAGCTTCATGTATCCGCTGGCGCGCGAGGACGCGGCCGCTTTCTGGAAGGTTTCGCTCGCGCGGGCCGTGGCCGGCGACCGCGTGGTGCTGGGCGCGTGGGAGGGCGACGAGCTTATCGGCACGGTCACGCTCGACCTGGCCATGCCGCCCAACCAGCCCCATCGCGCCGAGATCGCCAAGCTGATGACCCGCGTCAGCCGCCGCGGCCGAGGCGTCGCGCGAAGCCTGATGCGCGAGGCCGAGCGAATCGCCGTCGAGCGCGGCCGCACGCTGCTCGTGCTCGACACCGCCGCCGAGGAGGGCGCCGCGGGTTTCTACGAGCGCCTCGGCTACATCCGGGTCGGCGCGATCCCGGGCTACGCGCTGAAACCGCAGGGCGGCCTGACCGCCACGATCATCTTCTATAAAGCGCCAGCCCCGGTCCGTGCGCCGGGATGATCGAAATTCGGTCCGAGATCTGAAGGTCGATAGTGAGATCGGCCGCCGGAGCTGCGATCCGCGCCGGCGATTTGTGCCGGGAACATTCGGATAACGTGGGCATTTGCGCGGCAAAGTGGTAAGACTTGCGCGGGATTGCCTCCCGCGCGAAGTTGCACCGCGCGCGAGCCGTCAGACGGCTCCTGCGGACGCTCGTGAATAAAATCCTGAGCGAAATGGAGCGGGCGCGCGAAGCCTACTGGCTGCGCTATCCGCAGACGTCGCCGACCAAACTCCGCGGGCGCGCCGTCACCGTGCGCCAATGCTTCCACGTGCTGCCGGGCGAGTCGATCCTGGAGGTTGGCGCGGGCAGCGGGCTTTGGACCGAGCATCTCGCCCGCGCGATGCGCGGCGAGTGCCCAATCACGGCCGCCGTGTTCAACCCCGACCTCGGCGAACAGGCCTGCAACAAGCGATTGCCCAATGTATCCGTGGCGCTGGTGGACGACCTGGCCTGCGGCCCGCCGGCGGAGAGTTTCAACTATGTCGTCGGTAACGCGATCCTGTGCCACGAGCAATACGCGCAGACCCTGCGCGCGCTGTTTAGGCTGCTCAAGCCGGAGGACAACTCCTGTTCTTCGAGGCGAACTACTGGAATCCACAGGTGTTCCTCAAGAGCACGGTGCCGGCGGTCGGGCGCTGGAGCGGCAATGCGCCGGGGCAAATCGGGACGCGCAAATATGAGCTGATGCGCCAGGCGTCGCATCAGGGCCTCATCGACGTCGACATCATCCCCTTCGACATCATCCATCCGCGGACGCCGGCGCGGCTGGTGCCCGCGCTGCAGCCGCTCGCGTTCGTGTTCGAGCATGCGCCGGTATTGCGGGATCTCTGCGGCACGCTCTACATCTGGGCCAAGCGGCCGGGCCCGGAGCGCGAACTCAAACCGAGCCTGGCCGAGCATCGCGCGCTCTTCGGCAAGGTCTCCGTGGTGATTCCCTGACATAACGAGGCGATGAACGTGGGTGGCCTGGTGGACACGCTGCTCGCGCTATACGGGCCGTATATTCACGAAATAGTGATCGTGAACGACAACAGCCAGGATGAAACGGCGGCGCGCACGCGCGAGATCGCGGCGCGGGAGCCGCGCGTCAAGCTGGTGGATCGATCGCCGCCCAACGGCGTGGGCCGCGCGTTGCGCGACGGCTACGCGGCGGCAACCGGCGAATACATCCTGACCATGGACGCCGATTTCGTGCGGATCGTGCCCGAGTTCCGCGACCTGTTCGACGCGATCGCCGCCGGCCACGACGGAGCGATCGGCAGCCGCTTTTCCCATGAATCGGTGCTCATCAACTATCCCTTTTCCAAGATCGTCTGTAATCGCGGCTTCCATGCGCTGGCCCGGCTGCTGCTGTTTCCACAGGCGAGAGACTTATCCAATAACCTCAAGCTCTACCGGTCCGAGATCCTGAAAAATCTCGTGATCGAGGAGCCCGGCTTCGCGGCCAACGCGGAAACCGGCCTCAAACCGTTGCTCGCGGGCTACGATCTCAAGGAAGTTCCGATGTCGTGGATCAACCGGACCACCGAGATGGGCAGCTCGACCTTCCGCACGATCAGGGTTTCTCCCGGCTACGCGATGGCGCTCGCGCGGATCATCAAGGAGGCGCGCGGAAGGAAGAAGGACGCGCACCGCGGGGTCCCGGCGAGGCCGCCGAAAAGAGCAGGCCGCGGAAGCAGTTGAGCATCAATCGAAATCCGAGTACGCGCGCGCGCGGATCGATCGCACGGATGATCGATTCGATGTGGCTGATCCCGTTTGCCGCGGCCGTGTGGTTCGTCGCGAAGTACAGCGTCGACGTGCCCGACATGGATCAGTGGGGTTTGCCGTCCCTCTTCGACAACGCGGCCGCCGGACGCCCGGTGCTCCCGGGACTCCTGACGTGCAACAATGAGCACCCCGTCCTGTTTCCCAAGCTGATCTTCCTCGCGCTTGCGTTCACCACCAGGTGGAACACGCGGGTCGAGATGGCGGTGACGCTGCTATCGGCACTGGCGATGTTCACGGCTATCGCCCGGCTGGCGGCCGCCGAAGAGCGCGACGGCGTTACCTGGACGACCGCGATCAGTCTGTTTGTGGCGAGCCTGTTGGTGTTTTCATTCGTCCACTACGACGATTGGCTGTGGGGATGGCAACTGATGTTCGTCCTGGCGAATACCTGTGCGGTGTTGGCCGTGTATCTGATTAGCAACTCGATCCAGCATCCGCTGCGCGGCCAGATACTCGCATGGACGTGCTGCCTGGTGGCGTCGTTCTCGGCCTTATACGGGCTCCTGTCGTGGCTCGTGATCATTCCTGCGCAGCTTTCGCGCGGCCGGAACAAGCGCCGGGCGGCGGCCGCCGCGATCGGATCGGTCCTGCTGCTGAGTGTTGCGATCGCGGTGTATTTTCTGCTGCTGGAGCGGCCGTTCCTCTATCCGGTCGATCGTTCTTTCTGGCTCGGACATCCGATCGCCGCGCTGGAATTCCTGTGCGCGCTGGTGGGCGCTCCGCTGGCCCACGGAAATCCGATATCGCCTGCGACGTTGGCTCCATTTCTGGGTTGTGCATTGATCGCGCTGTTCGCGGCCTGCGCGGCGTGGTTGATCCGGGCAAACCGGTTTCCCTCCGCTGCCCCGTGGATCGCGATCGGTTTGTTCGGCCTGGGATTCGCCGCGATGAACACGCTCGGGCGTTCCGCCTGGGCGTGGGCGTTGCGGCATCGCAGTCGCGTTACATGGGCGCCAGTGCGCTGGTGGCGGTCGCTACACTGGAACTATGCCGGCAGGTGATGGTCAAGCGGCGCGCGATTTTCATCGCGATCGCCGGCGCGATCGCCGCGCTGAGCGTGGCCGGATCGATCGCGTCGATTCCCGTCGCACGCGCGCTCAAGCGCGAGCGCACTCGGGCGTCAGCCTGTCTCGAAGTCGAACGCTATATCGATCCGGCGACTGACAAGTACGAGCAGAGCTGCCTCTTCCCGCTGTTTCCGCTGGTCCCGTTCACCGGGCGGATCCGGGGCGGCGCCGAAAAACTTGACGCCTTGGGGTTCCGCAAGATCGTTCGACACGTAGCCTTTATCGAAAATCCCACCAAGCCATACGGGACGTTCGAGTTGTCGACAAAGGACGGGGAGCCGCCTACTGTGCGTGACGGCGAGGCCGTCGAGGCTCGCGGATGGGCGAGCGTTCCCGGTGGTGACCGCCCGGCTCGGATCGTCCTGGTCTCAGTCGGGGATGCGCGGGTGTTTATCACGGCCGCGTGGGTGAAGGCGCATGCAAGGCGCGATCGAACGCAAGCCAGGCAGCCGGACCAGGTGGCGCAGCCGCGATGGTCGGTATCGATCCCTGCCGTCTTTCTCCCCGCGGGCGAATCGGTGTTAAAGGCGTGGGTATATGACTCCGAAGAGCAGGAATTCGTACGACTAGGTGACCTTAAGGGCGAGAACCGGGTGTATAAGGTACCGTGAGAAACGGCGCAGAAAGGAGAGTAAGTCATGGCCGATCGCGTAAAGGGTAAGGTGGCTCTAATCACCGGCGGCGGATCCGGCATCGGCCGCGCGACCGCGATGCTGTTCGCGCGCGAGGGCGCCCGAGTGGCGATCGCGGACTACAGTGTCGAAGGCGGCGAGCGCACGCTGCGCGCGATCAAAGAAGCCGGCGGCGACGCGATATTCCTCCCCACCGACGTCGCAAACCACAAGGACGTCGAGGCGATGGTGAAGAAGACGGTCGAGCACTATGGCCGGCTAGACTGCGCGTTCAACAACGCCGGAATCGAAGGCGAGTTCTCGGCTACGCCCGACTGCACGCTCGAGAACTGGGGGCGGGTGATCGCGATCAATCTGAGCGGCGTCTTCTACTGCATGAAGTATGAAATCCCCGAGATGCTGAAGAACGGCGGCGGCACCATCGTCAATACCTCGTCGATCTGCGGGCTTGCCGGAATCGCCAACACCTCGGCCTACACCGCGGCCAAGCACGGTGTCGCCGGGTTGACCAAGACCGCGGCGCTCGAGTTCTCGAGCAAGGGGATCCGCGTCAACGCCGTCTGCCCGGGATTCATCCGCACGCCGATGGTCGCGCGGGTGATGGACCGCGGCAGCTTCGACGAAAAGGCCGTCGTCCAGACCCATCCGATCAACCGCCTTGGCCAGGCCGAGGAGATCGCCGAAGCGGTGTTGTGGTTATCGACCGATGCGTCGTCGTTCGTAAGCGGCGTGCCGATGCCTATCGACGGTGCGTACCTCGCGCAATAGGCGCGGTGCGGTGACTGGCAGAGCCGGAGGCTATTCGTCGGCGCAGGATTCGCAGTCGAGACAGCCGCCGTGGATCAGGCTTAGCTGCTCGGCGACCGCGGCGTCGGGGAAGCCGATGTGCTCGATCGATTGATGACCGCACGAGCGGCATTTCTGCCGTGCGCGGCGGGGGAAGAGCGGCTGGCGGTCGATCGTCAGCAGGACGTTGCGAACGGCGGTGGCCGACTGGTTCATCTCGTCCTTGAAAGAGGCGGGCACCCCGGCGTCGCGAATGTCGAAGGGCATTCGCGACGCCGGGGAAGATCGGAGGTTAAAAAGTCGTAGGCTTTCATTTGATTGGACGATGGGCAGCCATCGCTATAGCAAGCGTAGGAATGTCAGAGCACTTAACGTGCCAGCGGTTTCGGGATCGAAAATCCAAGCAGGGTTTGGAATTTTGGCTGCCGCACGCGTCCGTCTCGGATACGCGTGTTGCAAGTCTGCAATAACGCAGGGTCTGGTGCGCTCTTACTTAAATGGCACGGCTATCCCCAGGAAGTCCCACCAAATACAGCGCCACGACGGACTGACCCGCCAGCTCTGACCGCGAAAACCGCTCGATTTGACACCTGCGCGCCCCGCCTTCTAAGTTACGCACGTCAATCCCTGTACCGATTATCGTCAGCCGTGGAGGAAAGCGCCGATGAAGGCCGCAGTATTGTATGAACCTCAGAAACCCCTGGTTATCGAAGACCTCAAGCTCGCTCCGCCGAAGGCCGGAGAGGTGCGGGTAAAGGTCGCCGCCAACGGCGCGTGCCACAGCGACCTTCACGTCATGACCGGCGATATGCGGATGCCGCTTCCCGTGGTGCTGGGCCATGAAGGAGCCGGAATCGTCGTCGAGGTCGGCCCGGGCGTCACCTCGGTCAAAGAGGGCGACCATGTGGTGCTGACCTTCTCGCCCGTATGCGGCCACTGCCGCTACTGCACGCTGGGACAGGTGAATCTCTGCGAGACGCGGCCGAAGGGACTCGGCACGCTGCTCGACGGCACCACTCGCCTCAGCAAAAACGGCACGCAGATTTTTCACTTCGCGTACGCCTCGACCTTCGCCGAGGAGGCGGTGATGCCGGAGAGCTGCGCGATCAAGATTCGCGACGACGTACCGCTCGATCGCGCCTGCTTTGTCGGCTGCGGCACGATGACCGGGATCGGCGCGGCGATCAACACGGCCAAGGTCCGGCCGGGCGCGACCGTCGCGGTGATCGGATGCGGCGGCGTGGGCCTCAACGTGATCCAGGGCGCGGCGCTGGCCGGCGCGCACGACATCATTGCGATCGATCTCCTGCCCAACAAGCTCGAACTGGCGAAAGTGTTCGGCGCGACGCATGCCGTCAATCCCTCGCAGGACGACGCCTACAAGGCGGTGATGGAGCTGACTCACGGCCGCGGCGTGGACTACGCCTTCGAGGTCATCAGCACGGCCAAGACGATCGAGCTTGCGTTCCGCATGACCGGGCGCGGCGGCACCTGCACCATCGTCGGCGTCTCGCCCGAGACCGCGCGCATCACGCTCAACCCCAACGTCTTCACGATGATGGAGAAGCGGCTGGTCGGTTCATTTTACGGCTCGACCCGCCCGCGCGTCGACATGCCGCTCCTGATTGATCTCTACATGGACAAGAAGATCAAAATCGACGAGCTGGTCTCGCGCACCTTCCCGCTCGAAGGTGTGAACGAGGCCTACGATCTGCTGCGCAAGGGCGAGGTGCTGCGCAGCGTGATCAAGTTCTTCTAGGTTCCGCGCCGGTCGCGCCGGCCGGGACAAAACTTTAACCGGCGCGGTTCAATCCGCACAAGGAGGAGATCGCATGTCCGTTCAATTGCCGACCCGGGAGCAGTTGCGCGCGGTGGCGCGACAGTGCGGATTGTCACTCGATGACGCGAGCGTCGATTCGTTTCGCGCGCTGTTCACGACCTACGTCGACGCCTACAACACCGTGGCCGCGATGCCCGACGAGGTGCCGCGGGTGAAGTATCCGCGCACGCCCGGCTATCGGCCGGGCCCCGAGGAGAACAAGTACAACGCCTGGTACTTCAAATCGTCGGTCAAGGGCGCGCCCGAGGGCAAGCTCAAGGGCAAAACCGTCGCGCTCAAGGACAACGTAATGCTGGCGGGCGTGCCGATGATGAACGGCGCGGCGACGATGGAGGGTTACGTGCCCGACTTCGACGCCACTGTGGTCACGCGGATCCTCGACGCCGGTGGCGAGATCGTCGGCAAGGCGCACTGCGAGTGTTTCTGCCTCTCCGGCGGCAGCCACACCAACGCGACCGGCGCGGTGCACAATCCGCGCAAGATGGGCTACTCGGCGGGCGGCTCGTCTTCGGGCAGCGCGGCGCTGGTCGCGGCGGGGGAAGTCGACATGGCGATCGGCGGCGACCAGGGTGGCTCGATTCGTATGCCGTCGTCGTATTGCGGCATCTACGGGATGAAGCCGACGTGGGGACTCGTTCCCTACACCGGAATCATGCCGATCGAAATTTTCGTCGACCATACCGGCCCGATGACGGCGAGCGTCGCCGACAATGCGCTCCTGCTCGAGGTAATCGCGGGCGACGACGGCTACGACTCGCGGATCAAGGCGCCCAAGGTGCATCCCTACACGCAGGCGCTCGGACGCGGCGCGAAGGACCTCAAGATCGCGGTGGTCAAGGAAGGTTTCGGCCATCCCACTTCCGAGCGCGCCGTGGACGAAAAGGTGCGCGCCGCCGCAAACCGCCTCGCTTCGCTCGGCGCGCGGGTCGAGGAAGTTTCGATCCCAATGCATCTGGCGGGCGGCGCGATCTGGACGCCGATCGGAATCGAGGGCCTGACGCAGACGATGATGTACGGCGACGGTTTCGGCGTGAGCCGCGACGATCTGTACGCGACCTCGATGATGGATTTCCATCGCGGATGGCGCCAGCGCACCGACGAGCTTTCGGAAACCACCAAGCTGTTCCTGATGTTCGGGACCTACGTGCGCGAGCATTACGGCTCGCGCTACTACGGCAAGGCGATCAATGTCGTGCGCCGGCTGCGCGCGGCATACGACGCCGTGCTGGTGAAATATGACCTGCTGCTGATGCCGACCACGCCGATGAAGGCGACGCCGCTGCCCGGGGCCGACGCGAGCAGGGAGGAGTACGTGACGCGGGCGCTCGAAATGATCACCAACACCGCGCCGTTCGATCTCACGCATCACCCGTCGATGTCGCTGCCGTGCGGCATGATCGACGGCCTGCCCGCCGGACTGATGCTGACCGGCAGGCACTTCGACGAACCGACGATCTATCGCGCCGCCGAGGCTTTTGAACAATCCGGCGACTGGAAAGGCATGTGATCGCGAGATAAGCGGGTCGGGCGCCCGCGGCGGCGGAGTTCTCTTCCGCCGCGCGCGCCGCAGGGCCGCTTCATTCCTGAAACATACTGATTTCAAGTTCCGCGTACGCCTGGTCGCGAAGCGGCAGCACCTTGCGATAGTCGGGGTCGTTGTACCAGGCCTCGGCCGCGGCCTTATCGGCAAAGCGCAGCACGATTCCTACCTGGTAGTTGCCTCGGCCGTGCAGGCTGCCAAGCCCATTGCCGCGAGCGACGACCTGGCCGCCGTGCTTCGCGATTACGGTGCGAGCGGCCTGCTGATACTGCGCCAGTTCATCCTTGCGATCGGCACGCGGAGTGCCTTGAACCAGTACGAGTACGCTCATGTCATGTCTCCTGCGGGCGCGGGGGTGTCCTTGGCCGAAAGTTGTTAGCGCCATCGTTCAGCAGCAATGCTTATCTGCTGCATTGACCGACGCGTTTGCCTTCGCGGCGCGCGCTCCCTCACGCTAGAATGTGCCGCACGATAAAGCTACAGAACCGGCACGCGAAGGAGAATCGATCATGACCAGGCGCTCGAACGTCGTTCCCAAAGAGATGGAAGTTATCAAGCAGCGCTTTCATTACAATCCCGGCGTAAAGGCCGGCAATCTGCTCTTCATCGCCGGGCAGGTCGGACGCGATGCCAACCTCAACGTGGTCGAGGGCAAGGAGGCCCAATTCGTCCAGGCCTTCGAGAACCTCAAGAAGGTGCTGACCGCGGCCGGCGCGACTTTCGACGACGTGGTCGAGATGGTCACCTACCATACCGACATGCGCGACCTGCAGCTTTTCATCACCGTCAAGGATCGCTACTACACCGGCGAATATCCGGCGTGGACGGGCGTCGGCGTAACCGCGCTGGCGATGCCGGGCCTCATGGTCGAAATCAAATGCGTCGCGATGCTCAAGGACTAGCCCGCGAGGCGGCCGTGCCCTGCGCCTGTGCGGGACTGAGAAACCGCGAATCGGCTAGAGCGCGCCGAGGAACGCGACCAGGTCTTCTTTTTCTTGCACCGTCAGTCCGATCTCAAAGCGATCGTTGTAGAAGTTAACCACGTCCATCAGCGTCGCCGCCTGGCCGTCGTGAAAATAGGGTGGGCGCGAGGCGAGTCCGCGCAGGCTCGAGGTCTTGAAGCGCGCGATATCGGTGCATTTGCCGGTAATCAGCGCCTGGCCCGGATCCATCACCTGGAAGGTCTGACCCTTGAGCGCTCCGGCGTCGCATCGCAGCGTGAACAGCGGCATGTCGGGCGTCCGGCGCGAGACGTCGGCCGTCCCGATGTTCATCAGGATGTTGATCGATCGGTTGCCGACGTTGGGCGTGTCGTGACAGGTGGTGCAGAAGCCCTCGTGAGTCGGGTGTCCCTCGGCATCGTCGAGGCCCGGAACTTCGCCGATGATCATCGGGGTGGCGTTGAAAATCGCCTGGCCCCGCGCGATTCGCGCCCGTTCGGGATTCGGGTCGCCGCGCCAGAGATCGTAGAGGTTGAAGACGTGCAGCGAGGTCTGCACGTTCACGGGATTGTTGCCGAAGGGATCGTTGATGCCGATGAAGAACGGCTCGCGCGCGAGCGCCACCGGACCGCCGCCGACGCCGCCGTCCTGCAGCGAGCCGGCCTTGGATATCCAGACTTGCGCGTCGTAAGTGCCGGTTTCGAATTCGATCAGCCGCGCAAGTTGATCGGGCATCGGTCCGTCGGCCGCCTGCTCGTGCCCGCGCGCTGCGTCGTTGGCCTGATGCTCGAGGTCGGGCATCCGCCCGTCCCACATCAGAGTGTCCTCGAAGCGCAGGTTGGTAGCTTGCAGCGGGCGGCGATAGACGGAAAGCACGCCGCTCTTCGGACCACTTAGCTTGGTGCAGCGGTACGGATCGTCGACCTTGAGCACCGAGAACTCGGCGTTCGGCGGAATCGGGATTCCGATTCGGATAAGCGCTTTGTTGAGCAGGAGGCCGTACGCTTTCCTCATCGCTGCCGGCGTTGAAGCGTCGGCGTCGGGACAAGTCGCGCCGTCATTCGGCCGAAACAGCGGGTCAGCGCCGCGGCTCGCCTCGAAACGCGCGCGGATACGCGCCGGCGTGATCGTCCATCCAGAGCTCGGATCGTGGCAGGTCACGCAGGCGCGGCCGTTGGTTCCAAGCGGCTTGAAAAACGGATTGTCGGCGGTGAAAGGGCCCTCGGGCTGGTAGGTCGCCGCCTTGCCGTTGGAATTTTCCCAGGTCGAATAGCGTTCGAGGCCGTTGTAATTGGCCGCTGCGGTGCCATAGTCGTGGCTCGCGCCTTCAACGTAGGCCGCGCCCTTGCCCGCGACAACCGCGTGCGGCTTGACCTTGCCGGCCGTGTCATTGCCGCTTGCGTCGGTCGTAGCGGCCCATCCTGCGAAGAGACAGAGCGCCGCGACAGCGAAGGCGAGCGCCGCATATTTCACGAAGCTTGAGGAATCTTTTGACCCGGTGTGCAAGGTCTCGGGCCGCCCGCGGCATCGGGCGCGCGCGGCGCGTGGTCTCCTTTAGCCTGTTTCCGCCCTGATTTCCACGACCGGCGCGCTTTCGCCGCCCTCCTGCGCGAGGGCCATGTACTATTTTGCCGGGCTTTGATTCGCTCTTAAAGCGGTCGCAAGATGGGTGATTCGAAAGGGGTCAAGGAGGCCGGCATGAACGAACCACGGGCGAAGTCGGAGCGGCTAATCGAAAATCGCCGCGTGATCGTGACGCGATGGACTTTCGCTCCGGGCGAAGCTACCGGGCCGCATGTTCATGCGCACGACTACGTCGTGGTGCCGCTCAGCACGGGTAAGCTCAGGATCGTCGCTCCCGACGGGGCCGCGAGCGATGCCGAGCTTGAGACCGGCGCTCCCTACGCACGCGAGGCCGGGGTCGCCCACGACGTGATAAATCCCAACGTCTTCGAGTTCAGGTTTATCGAGATCGAACTGAAGTAGGGCCGCCGCACGCGCGCGATGCGGCTGGCCTTTTGGCGGGGTCAACCACTATGCTGCCGCAATATCGATGAGCGCGAAGGAACGGGAAGGAACGGTAACGACCTCGATGGAAAATCTGCTGCCGACGGCCACCAGGCTGGGCGCCCTGCTTAGGGAGCGCGGTGAAACGATCGCAATCGCCGAATCCTCGACTGGCGGATTGATCTCGGCGGCGCTGCTCGCGGCGCCGGGCGCGTCGGCCTATTTTCTCGGCGGCGCGATCGTGTACACGCGCGAGTCGCGCCGCACGCTGCTCGATATTCCGGATTCGGCTTTCGCCGGCATCCGCGGCGTGACCGAACAATTGGCGCTGGTGCTGGTGCGCGGGACGCTAAAGCGCTTCGCGACCACCTGGAGCGTGGCCGAGGTCGGCGCCGCCGGCCCCACCGGAAATCGCTACGGCGATCCGGCGGGCCATAGCTGTATCGCGATCGCCGGGCCGCTCGAGCGTGCGATCACGGTCGAAACGGGCAGCAGCGACCGCGTCGCCAACATGCGCGCGTTTGCCGCCGCCGCGCTCGACCTGCTTGCTCAGGGCCTCGCCGCATCGCCGGCGAAGCGTTCCTGACCCGCGACACGTTCCTCGCCCAGCGCTCAGTCGATGCGTGCGGCGCGCGCGAATCAAGCGCGGGGGCGAATCCGGTAACGAATCGGCATGTGCTTGATTCCGCCGACGAAGCTCGAGCGCATCCGCTGCGTCGGCCCCGCCAGCTCGACGAATTCCATCCGCTCCGCCAGTTGGCGAAACATCACCTGCAGCTCCAGGCGTGCGAGGTTCGCGCCGAGGCAGAAGTGCTCGCCGATGCCGAAGGAGACGTGCGGGTTGGGATACCGTCCGATGTCGAACGTGTCGGGCCGCTCGAAAACGTCCTCGTCGCGCGCGGCCGAGGGATAGAAGAGCGCCAGCACGTCGCCCTCGCGAAGCTGCTGGTCGTGGAGCACGGTGTCGGCGGTGGCCGTACGGGTGAACTGGATCACCGGCGAGGTCCATCGCACGATCTCCTCGGTCGCCTTGGGAGCGAGCGAGGGATCCTTGCGCAGCCGTTTCCATTGGTCGGGATGGCTTATCAGGGCGTGCAGCCCGCCGGTGGTCGCGTTGCGCGTGGTCTCGTTGCCCGCGATGATGAGCAGCGCGAAATAGGACAGGAGCTCGAAGGGCGGCAGCGGCTCGCCGAAGGCCTTGCCGTTGGCCAGGGCGCTTGCGAGGTCGTTGCGCGGGCTTTTCTTCCGCTCCTCGCAGAGCTGGCTGAAATACTGGAAAAATTCCATCCGCGCGCGTTCGAGGTTTTCCTTGATCGTAGCGCTGCCGCCGTACTCCGGATCCGCCGGCCCGATCATCGCGTTGCTCAGCCGAAACATCATCGCCCAGTCTTCGCGCGGGATGCCGAACATCTCGGCGATCACCGCGAGCGGAAGCTTGGCCGAAACCTCGGTCACGAAGTCGCATTCCTCGCGCCCCACGAGGCCGTCGAGCGTCTCGGTCGTGATCTTTTCGATCTGATCCTTCAGTTGCTGCACCGCACGCGGCGTGAAGCGCTGATTGACCACCCGGCGCAATTCCCCGTGCTCGGGCGGATTCATATTGAGCAGCTGGCGCAGCACCGGCTCTTCGGGCAGCGGCGACCCGGGTTCGTCCTTGGTGACGAACAGAATCTGGCGGCTTCTGAACAATTCGGGCTGGCGCGAGACGTTGACCAAATCGGTGTGTTTGGTGATGGCCCAGAAGGGCTCCACCGCGGGCCGCTCGTAGCGGAAGACCGGCGCTTCCTTGCGGAGCAGCGCCCACTCCTCGAACGGATAGCCGCGCTGGACGTAAAGGTCGGGATCGACGATGTCGAGCGTTTCGAGGGTCAGTGCTGCCATGGCGGGTTAATCCTCGACCAGGCGGATAGCCTGGCGCGGACAGAGCGTCGTCGCGAGCTCTGCCTTGGCGCGCAGATCCTGCGGCAGATTTTCGAGCAGCACGTAGCTGCGATCGTCGTCGCGAAGCTCGAAGACCTGGGGCGCGACTTCGACGCAGCGCCCGTTACCCTCGCAAAGATTGTGATCCACAACGACTTTCATCGGATAGTCTCCATTTCGGCGTGCGCCGAATCGGGGGACGGCGAGGATGGATTGGCGGCGGCCCTGACGTTCCCCATCAGAGACGATAGTCACAGCGGCCGGTTTGCCGCAACGTGGAGGTTCTCGGCTAGCGGCCGGTAAAGCGCGGTTTGCGCTTTTCGGCGAACGACCGCGCGCCCTCCCTCGCGTCCTCGGAGTGCGCGACGCGCAGCAGATACCGCCGCGCGATCGCGGACATTTCCGACGGGCCGCGCGGCAAGAGCATGTCGCGGGTGAAGGTCTCGAGCAGTCCCAGCACCAGCGGCGCGCTCTCTGCGAGCCTGCGCGCGTAGCCGTAGGCGGCTTCCATCCGCTCCGCAAGCGGCACCACGGCGTTGACCATCCCGACTTCGTAGGCCCGCGCGGCCTTCATGTGCGCGCCGGTCAGCATCAGCTCCATCGCGACCTTGTACGGAATTCGCACGGCGAGGCCGGCGATCAGGCCGCCGCAGAAGCCCAGTTGCGCCTCGGGATAGGAGAAATCCGCGTTGTCGGCGGCCACCGCCAGTGTGCAGAACTCGACCAGGCATACGCCGCCGCCGACGCAATGGCCCGCGACCGACGCGATGATCGGCTTGCTGAGCGGCACTCCGACCCCCGGCATGCATTCCCATAGCTCCGGGTCGCGCGGAGGATCGCGGAGATCGGCGCCGGCGGAAAAGGCGCGCTCGCCCGCGCCGGTCAGGACCGCGACGCGATCATCGCTCTTTTCGAAATGGATCAGCGCGTCGCGCAGTTCGCCGACCAGCGCGTTGGACAGCGCATTGAGCTTGTCCGGGCGATTCAGCGTGATCGTCGCGATGCTTTCCTTTGACTCGTAAAGGACGACGTCAGAGCTCATCGGCTATCCCCAAATCGATCCGCCGTCGATATTCATCGCCTGGCCCGTGATCCACTTGCCGCGATCACTCACCAGGAACAGCACCAGTTCCGCGCACTCGGTGCCGTCGCCCGCGTAACCCAGCGGAATGAAACTCTTGACCAGTTTCTCCCAGCTCTCGCCGCGGCCGAGGTCGTCGAGGCGGAAAGTGTCGATTAGGCCGGGACAGATCGCGTTGACGCGGATGCCGTTGGGCGCCAGGTCGAGCGCCATCGAGCGGCTGAGCGCGTTGACCGCGGCCTTGGAGGCGGCGTAGGCGGCCGACCTGGCCGCCGCGATCTTGCTTGCGATCGAGGAGATGTTGACGATGCTGCCGCCGTGGCCCTGTGCGATCATCCCGCGCGCCGCCGCACACGACATCAGGAACGTCCCGTCCACGTTGGTCACCATCACCTTCTTCCACACGTCGTACTTGACCTCGATCGCGGCGACGCGGTCCTCGCCGCGGGCGGCACTCGCGTTGTTGATCAGGATGTCGACGCGGCCGAACTCGGCGACGGTGCGCTCGACCAGCGCGTCAACCGCGCGCGGGTCGGCGATGTCCGAGACCAGCGCCAGGCAGCGTCCGCCCGCCTGCCGGATCTCTTCGGCGACGCTGTCGATATCGCGCCATCCGGCCGCCTTCTCGTCGTCGGGATAGCGCTCGGGCGGACGCCCGGTTCCGCTGATCACGATCGCCGCGCCCGCCTGCGCGAGCCGCTTCGCGATCGGGCGGCCGATGCTGCGCATCCGTCCCGCGCCGGTGACGATCGCGACCTTGCCTGCCAGTTCCTGTTCCATCGCCCTGAACCCTCGCGCCGGACTTGAGTTTCGGGTTCTGACACTAGCCAACCGCAAAGCGATCCGACAAGCGACGCGGCTCCGCGCGGCCGTAATCTGCGACGGCGCCGCTGTGCTACAGTCGCCGCGGCAGCGGATTGCGCGGAGAGCGTTGCGGAGGCGTAGCGATGGATTTCAAGTTCAGCGACGAGGACGAGGCGCTTCGCCGCGAGTTCAGAGCCTGGCTGGAAGAAAACCTGCCGCGCGACTGGCACGACGAGGGCGAACTGCACGATCCCGAAACCAGGGACGAGTTCGAGCGCCGCCGCCGATGGCATCGTAAGCTCTACGACGGCGGCTGGATGTGTATCCACTGGCCGAAGGAGTACGGTGGGCGCGGCGCGACCCTCCTCCAGCAGATCGTCTATTCGCAGGAACTCGACCGCGCCAAGGCGCCGCCCACGGTCAACTTCCAGGGCATCGCGCGCGTCGGTCCGACCCTGATGCAGTGGGGCACGCCCGAACAGAAGCGGCGCTTCATTCCTAAAATTCCGTCGGCCGAGGAAATCTGGTGCCAGGGATTGTCGGAGCCCAACCACGGCTCCGACCTCGCCGCGGTCGAAACCCGCGCCGTCGACGAGGGCGATCACTTCGTCGTCAACGGCTCGAAGGTGTGGACGTCCAACGCCCATCACGCTGACTTCAGCACGCTGCTCTGCCGGACCGATCCCACGCTGCCCAAGCACAAGGGCCTCAGCTACCTGCTGATCGATATGAAGAGCCCCGGCGTGACCGTGCGCCCGCTGGTGCAGATGACGGGCGAGAGCGGCTTCAACCAGGTTTTTTTCGAGGACGTCATCGTGCCCAGGGCGAACCTGGTGGGACAGAAGAACCAGGGCTGGATGGTCGCGATGACCAACATGATGTTCGAGCGGACGATTCATGGCGGCCGCACGGACATGATGGTCGAGGTGCGCCAGCTCGCCGCGCTGGCGAAGAAGGTCGAGCGCAACGGCCGCCCGGCCTGGAACGACAGCTACGTGCGCCAGCGAGTCGCGCGCTTCGCGTGCGAGGCGGAGGCGCTCAAGTACACCAGCTATCGGCAGTTGACGCGCCAGCTCAAGGGACTGCCGCCCGGCCCCGAAGGCTCGATCATGAAACTGGGGACCACCGACCTGAACCTGCGAATCCAGTCGTTCGCGATGGAACTGCTGGGCGCTTATGGCCAGTTCGAGTACCGCGCCGCCGGCGCTATCGACCACGGCAAATGGTCGCATCGGCTGCTCGCCGCGCGCCGAGGCACGATCGCCGCCGGCACCAACGAGATCCAGCACAACATCATCGGCGAGCGCGTCCTCGGTCTCCCCAAGGGCTGACCCTCCTTACAGCTTCGCCGCTTCCGGCCCGGCCGGAGGCAAAACAAAGACGAGACCCGAGGTCGACAGCGGACGCGCTCGCCTAGTTCGGTCGTTCGCAGGCCCGACAGGAAACGAAGCGTGTCCTGAACGGACGAATCGCTACCTATGCGCAGGTACCAGGCGTGTACAGACACGCTCGGCGGATACATTTTGATCAGCCTGTGTGGTTCTCGACGCGTGCGGCGTATCCGGCGGGCACGATTCGCTACTCTCGGCTACGCTATGCTACTTAAAGTAGCACGCTCCTTTTAACGCTTATTTCCCATTCTTCAGCCTATATACAGTCAATTCTTGGCTGGCACGGCCTATGCTCCTCTATCTGGCGAGAATTGGAGCGGGCGAAAGTCTAATCCAAGTATGCATCGTAATGCGCAATGAACCGAATACTCAGTTGTTTTCAGGAGGAAGAAGAATGTCCAGACACTACAGATTTTTAACCGCCCTTTACCTGCGCCGATTCGCAAATGGTAGCGCGCTCTGAGGGCGGCGAAGACCAGTCTGCAGGGCACCCAGGGCGGGCAGTCCTACGTCGAGATGGTGTTCACGGTGCTGGGAGTCGCGGTGGTGATCATCACCGCGATCGAAGGTTCCATCGTGCTCAATCGCGGGATCGCGGTGAAACAGCTCGCCTAGCAGGGCGCCCGCTACGCCGCTGCCAATCCCGGATACAGTAGCGACACCGTCCTCGCTTTCGTTTCACAGTCCGAGCCGCTCGCACTCAAGCAGGGCACGATTCAAGTCTCGATGTCACCGACGACCATGCCGCGAAGTCACGGTAGCCCGGTATCCGTGTCAGTGAGCTTCACCGGACCGACGATCGCGGTGCCGTCGGTGATCAGTTTTCCCGCGACCATCAGTTCGACGGACATCGCGATGAGCCAGTAGCCGTGCGCGAGCCGTCGCAAGGAGGTACCAAGCCATGAACTGGATCAACCATCTCAACACAGTGGCAACCGTTATCGTTTCCGCCGAGGTCGCCTCGTTTTGCATGAGCGCCGTGTTCTTTTCCGACCGGCTCCGCCGCTGGAAGTATCGCAAGCGTTGGGGGGCGGTGCCGAGCGCGGTTGCTCACTTCGATGCGGTAGCGATGGCGGCCGTCGGCGATGCGTGGGACATTCCGATCCGGCAGCCCTCAACGATCCTGCCCAAGCCCTTCGATCCGAGAGCGCGCGAAGCGCAGGCGGCCGCGACCGCCGCAGATACGTATGAAGACGGAACCCGCCGTCCGACGTTCAGGCGAAGCATCGTTCTGCAGCAGAAAATAGCCCGACACGAAAGAGCGCTCGCCCTACTCGAATCCAGTTCGCCCGAGCCGTGGGAGGACACCCGTCCGCCGTTCACGTTCGCCAACGCCGGGATCCTGGGTCAACATTTAAAGGCTTTGGGCCTTGAGCACATTCAAAACGTCCGAACGTTCTAACTATATCGAGGTATAGACCATGAAATCATTACTCAAGCTGCGAGCTTCAAGAGGCCAGGCCATGTTCATAGTAATCCTGGCGCTGCCCGCACTCGTCGGCGTTCTCACGCTGGTGATGGATGTCGGCAATCTCTACTTCAACCAGGTGAGTATGCAGGTCGCGATCGACAGCGGCGTGCTGTCAGGCGCGCTCTATCTTCCATCATATCCTTCCCAGGCGGTATCCGTCGCCGAGAACTACGCGGAGCGCAACGGCATCAAGGCCAGCGAGATCGTTTCATGCACGGTGAGCCCGGACAACAAGACCGTCCTGATGACTAGCAGCCGCAATCTTCCGTGCTTGTTTTGCGCGGTGCTGGGCGAAGGAACCGCGCATGCACAGTCCGCACCAGGGGAAAACACGAGCGCCGGAACCGGCGTCAGGACGAGCGCAAGCGCGTTTATCGTGCCGATAAGAGCGGCCACCGGCCTGGTGCCGATCGGAATTGACTATAGAACCGACCTGAACTTCGGCCCGGTGCAGCTTAAGCAGGGACAGGTGGGGGCCGGCAACTGGGCTCCGCTGGCGCTCGGCGGAAACGGCGCAAGCAACTATTCAACCAATATCCAGAGCGGCTATCCCGGCAAGGTCAGCGTCGGCAACATGCTCGATACCGAGCCGGGCAATGTCGTCGGGCCCACCACCAGCGCCTTTCAGTACCGCCTGAGCATGGGCCAGAATCAGTTCTCGACCGGCACCTTCCAGAATCACGACCTGAACGACCCGCGCGTGATGCTGATTCCGATCGTGGACTTCAGCAACATCAACGGCAAATCGCAGGTCCCGATGAAGGGATTCGCCATGATGTGGATAGTTTCAATCGACAACCAGGGAACTATCAACTGCTATTTCATCCAGCAGTCGGTACCCAACGCGCAGCCGGGCCCAACCGGTTCGGCCAGCACCGGTGCGACCACCCCGATACTCAAATGAACTGGCTAAGCCGGATAGTGGATATCACAGGCGGGCGACGTTTAAGCGACGGTGAGGATACCATGAGCGGCGAATCGGAAAAGCCGGTCAATATGAGCGGAGACCGGAAGGCGGGCGCGCCAGGACGCGGCGGGACGCCTGTCAAGCTAGGGCGCGCAGACCACCGAGCGGGCGGAAGCGCCGCGCCGGCGCTGGCTCAAAAGCCCGTACTTCGCCAGCCGGGCATAGAGCTTCTTGCGCGAGATCTTGAGCAACTCGGCTGCATAAGTCTTGTTGTGGCCGGCCGTCTGCAAAGCGCGCTCGATGAGCTCACGCTCGGTCTCGTCGAAAGTCTTGGGCGAGAAAGCGGCGGGCTCGCGCGCGGGGGTGGCTTGCGGCTCGATGCCCGCCGCGTCACCCGGCGCCCGCGGCGCCGCGTCCGGCTGATTCTGGCGCACGGCTTGCGGCAGATCCTTCAGACCAATCCGGGAATTGCGGCCGAAGGTAACCGCGCTCTCGATGGCGTTGGAGAGTTCGCGCACGTTGCCCGGCCACGAATATCTGAGCAGCGCGGCCATTGCGTCTTGTGCGATGCTGGTCACCGGCACCGAGCGCCCGGAGAGCGGGTTGAAGATCCGGATGAAGTGGCTGACGAGCAGCGGGATGTCTCCGGGACGCTGGTGCAGCGGCGGAATCTCGATGACGTTGGCCTGCAGCCGATAGTACAAATCCTCGCGCAAGAGCCCCTGCCGCACTGCCTGTGCGGGCGCGCGATTAGTCGAAGCGATCACGCGCACATTGACCGTGATTTCGGCAACCGAGCCCACCGGGCGCACGGCACGCTCCTGGAGCGCCCGCAGCAGTTTGCTCTGCGTCTCGAGATTCGTCTCCGTGACTTCGTCCAGAAGCAGGGTGCCGCCCTTGGCGGCGCGGAACAACCCGAGGTAATCGACGCTCGCGCCGCTGAAGGAGCCGCGTTTGTGGCCGAAGAGCTCGCTCTCGATCAGGTCGCTCGGTATCGCCGGACAATTCACCGCCACGAACGGCGCATCGGGATTCGGCCCGGCCTGATGGATGGCGCGCGCCACCAGCTCTTTGCCCGTTCCGCTCTCGCCGACGATCAGGATCGTACCGCGGGCCCGGCCGGCGGCCTCGATACGATCGTAAATCCGCCGCATGGCGAGGCTCGCACCCAGCAGCCCGTGGAAATCTCTGCGGACATCCTGCTCGGCGCTGTCCCCCGCGGCGGTTTCGATCCGAAGCGGTAAGCTCGCCGGCTCGGTCCGGATATAGCCCTCAGCTACGAGGGTCGCGTGGACATGGCAGAGTTGCGAAAAGGAAGTCTCCAGATGCGACGGTATTTTCTCAAGGCAGAGTGCTTCGACGCTTTCCTGAAAGAGATGCAGGGTGAGGATGACCTCGAAGAACGGAACGCCACGCCGTGCCAGCCGCTCGCCCAGGAGCCTGCCGAGCGCGGCAAATTGCTGGAAGTCGCCGTCAACCAGTGCCGTCATACTGCTGCGAAGGAGCGGCGACAGGATGCCGGAGAATTCCTCACTTTCGAAAGTGCGATTCTCACCGCATCGGCCGGCGTAGAGTCGGTACCACCTCTCCACCACCTGTTCGGATTGGTCTCCAAGATTCCTGAGCAGCGGATGCAAGGGCTGCAGCTCCTCCACGGGATAATAATGCGCCATTTTGTCCAACCGGCTCCTTGTTGGTGATCTTGCCTCCGATCTGTGCGGTACCGAGGCTGGACGAGTGCGAGGCCGTCGGGACAGATGCCGTGCACTCGCCCAAGGTCACCGGCGGCCTTCTCTAGCTATGACAGGGCGCAGCATAACCCATGCCAGAGTAGATTTTCTTCTAATTAAGATTAGAGAAATAAAATAAGAGAAAAATGACTAAAGAAGCATATAATAGACAGGTATCGAAAACCCCTTGAACGGTAGCGCTTCTGCAACGGAATCTTGTTGCACCATTCCGCTTTAGAGACGTCAATTTACGCTCAAATCTTCTTATAGACGCTCTGCGGTCGACTTAAGGCCAGCTCTGGGTCGCTTTGCCGCAGAGGGCTTTCCCAGAGGCCGGCATTTCCCTATAAGTGCGGTCTGCTTCGCGCATCGATCCGAACATCTCGTGGCCAGTCGAACGTGCGGGAGGGGGGGAGCCGTGTCGATTCTATATCGTGCGGAACAGACGAAAGGCCGTAAGCTTCGGCGCGGTCCGGGCGCGATCCGCCGTCTCGCGATTTTGGCGATTCCGAATTTGGCGTTCCTGGCGCTCTGCGCGTTCCTGGCTCCGAGTTCGATCCTGGCCGCCGACGCTTCGCCCGCGGCGCAGGCCACCGCTGTACCGATGGCTACGGACGAAATGAGCGCGCTTATCGCCGCGGGCAAACTCGCAGACTTGCGCTGGCCCAATTTCAGCGACGTCCGGCCCGAGGTGGCCAGCTTCTACGCTGCAGGGGGGAACACGCTCGCGTGGGTCAACGGCGGCAAGCCGACGGCGCAGGCGCTGGCAATGATCCAACAGTTCAAACAGGCCGCGCAAAGCGGCCTCGATCCGGAGGACTACGACGCCTCGCGATGGGACGGCCGCGTGGCCGCGCTCTCGGCGCCATCTCCCGATCCGGTGCGTTTCGATCTCGCGCTCACGGTTTGCGCCGCGCGCTATCTCTCGGCGCTCCGCGACGGAAGGGTCAATCCTCAACACATCGATTTCGGAGTCGAAGTTGCGTCCAGCAGGTACGATCTCGCCGGCGAGTTGCGCAACCAGATTATCCGGTCCGCGGACGTCAACGCCGCGCTCGCAAGCCTCGAGCCGCACTACGACGGCTATGGCCGCGCGAAAACCGCGCTCGCGGCGTATACGAAGCTGGCGGCCCAGGGCGACGGTGCGCCGATACCATTTCCGGTCAAGTCCGTCCATCCGGGCGACAAATACTCGGGCGTCGCACCTCTCGCCGCGCGGCTGCGCCTGCTTGGCGATCTTCCGCCTGACGCCGCCGTGCCTGCCGACGCCACGGTCTATCAGGGCGCCGTGATTGACGGCGTCAAGCACTTCCAGGATCGCCACGGCCTTCAGCCCGACGGCGTGCTCGGCAAGGATACCTTGGCGCAACTGAACGTGCCGCTAAGCCAACGGGTCAAGGAGCTTCAGTACACGCTTGAGCGCTATCGATGGATTCCGGTGAGTTTTCCGCAGCCGCCGATCATCGTCAATCTCCCCGAGTTCAGGCTGCGGACGATGCGCCGGCAGCCCGCGCCGTTTCTGACGATGCGCGTCATCGTGGGCAAGGCGTACGGGCATCAGACGCCCATCTTCGCGGATTACATGCGCTACGTGATTTTCCGCCCATATTGGGAAGTCCCGCTGTCGATTCAGTTCGCCGAGCTGGTGCCAAAAATCCGGCGGGATCGCGACTATCTGGCGGATCATGGATTCGAAGTAACTACCAGCAGCGGCGCGGTAATCACCGACGGCACGGTGGACGACGAGACGCTCGGCAAGCTCCGGTCGGGTTCGCTGTATATCCGGCAGAAGCCGGGACCCAAGAATGCGCTGGGGCTGGTCAAGTTCATCTTCCCCAACCACTTCAATGTCTATTTGCACAGCACCCCGCAGCCGGAGTTGTTTCTGAAAGCGCGGCGCGACTTCAGCCACGGATGCATCCGGGTGCAGAATCCGGTGGGACTGGCGGTTTGGGTCCTGCGGAACAAGCCGGAATGGACCGAGGACAAGATTGTCGCGGCGATGAATGGGGATGAGACAATCCAGGTGAATCTCGACAAGCCCATCCCGGTACTCATTCTCTATTCGACCGCGGTGGTCGAACCCGATGGCTCGGTCCGTTTCTTCAAGGATATCTACGGACAGAATGCCGATCTGGAAAGGGCGCTGGCTAACGGATATCCGTACCCGATCCGGCCGAATCCACGCGAGCCGTAGCATCTCATCGATGCCGTTCACGAGCCGAGTCCCGAGTAATTGATATTGCGTGCGACTTCCGCCATCGATCGTGCTCCGGCGATCTGCAGCGGCCTCGTCGGCTGGCTCGCACTTGCCGCCCTTGCTATTTGTTCACTTCCGCCACTGGCGGGCGCGGCCTGCTCGCCGCGGCCTGGTTCCACCGACCGCTGGACGTTTCAGACAGGCGATGGAGTGTCGTGGCTCGCGAATCCGTGCGGCAAGCGCTTCTTTTCTATCGGCGTAAACACCATGACGAGGAGCGCAACGCGGTCGCTGAACTGGGGTCCCGAGCGTAAGACCTGGCTCCCTCCATCCCGGGAACCGGATGCATGGGCGCGCCGTGCGGGCGCGCAGGTCGGCGCCTGGGGCTTCAATACGGCCGGCGCCTTCAGCTCTCCCAATGTTGCGCTTCCAAGCATTCCCGATCTCGACCTCGGTTGGAGGGCGCGGCTGCTGTGGGACGATCCTTTCGATCCATCGGTCGAAGCGCTCATATTCGCCCAGACGCGGAAGGCCGTTGGTCCGTATAAATCCAGCGTCTATCGAATGGGGTATTTTCTGGATAATGAGGTTGGATGGTGGTACGGCGCGCTGTTCACTTACTACCTCGCCCGGTCCCCGTCGAATTACACCAAGCAGGCCTTGGTTGACTTGATACGCCGCCATTATGGCGACTGGCGTCGCTTTACCGCCGACTTCGTTGTTTCGGGAGGAATTTCCTCTTTTGACGGATTGCTCCAGAGCGCAGACGCGCGCGCCCAAATGCGCCCCGGAGGAAATGGGATTCGGATGATTCGCGAGTGGACGGCGGCGGTGACGCGCCGCTACTACCAATTGACTTGTCGGGCGTTGCGCGCGGCGGATCCCAACGCGATAATTTTCGGCGACCGCCTTCCCAGCTATTACGATCCGGACGCGGTGCGCGCCATGACGCCGTTCGTCGATGCCGTCGCGACCAACTACAACGTGGACAGTCCGGACGGATGGATCGCCCATTACTATTTCGACGCGCTCGGCCAGTTGACCGGGAACAAGCCGGTGCTGGTTTCCGAATGGTATTTCGCGGCCGATGAGAACCGATCCGGAAATACCAACAATGGTTACCTGATGACCGTGAAAACGCAGGCCGAGCGGGCGCGCGGCGCGGCGAATGCGGCGCGCAACTTCGCGCGCCAACCCGCGGTCGTCGGACTTCACTGGTTTCAGTACTACGACGAACCGAGAGGCGGGCGCGGATTTGACCGCGAGGATTACGATTTCGGCCTGCTCGACATCGACGGACGGCCTTACCAGGAGCTGGTCTCGGCGTTGACCGCGGCAAATCGGAGTCTCGCCGAAATACATGCGAACGCATCGCAGCGCGCGCCGGCGGCGGAAAATTCGCCGATGGAGATTCCCGAGGCTCCTCTCGACCCGGCCGCATTCTCGCTCGCGCGGTGGCCGAAGGATGAGGCCCTGGTGAAGGGGTTTTCCACGCCCGCGCCCGAGGCGGTCTTCGGCGATTTCCTTCTCGCATGGAGCGAAGCGGGTTTGCACGTGGCCACGATCAGCATGGAGCACTTCGATGAGAGCCTGCTCGCGTACAAGGGGGACTTTCCGCGAAGCGAAGCGTTCAGAATCGATTTCGGCGTCGATGCGGGTGCGGGAGCGCGGCGCTTCGCGTTTTTTGTAGTCCCGCCCACGATGCCCTTGCGCGCCGGGGGCGGGCGGCGGGAGGGGAAGGAGATGCGCGTGGAGGTCTGTCGCATGGATCACGAGACCTGCATGCCGGTGCCCTCGGCTACGGCGCTGTATGAGGTCAGCGATCGGCCCCGGATAACCGCACAGGTCACTCTGCCATGGGCAACTCTCGGCGTGTCCGGAAGTCACGCCGGCAGCCGTCTGCGAGTACAACTCGCGGCGACCGCATCTTACCGTTCGCGATGGATGTCGCTCGGCGGCGCTCCGCCCGCCCAGGCGATGAAAGATCTCAAGAGTTGGCGGCCGGCCGTGCTGGCCGCCCGTCCCGGCGGCTAGTTGACGGATCGCATCGGACCGATTGCACCGGGCTGACCGCACCGGACTGACGACACGAAGCGCTGCCGCGGATCGCCCCGCACTATTCGCGGCGCAGAACCGCTTCGCAGGCAAGGCCGATCCCGATGAGTCGCCGGTCGCCCAGATGCTCACCCATCAGGCTGAATCCCACTGGTGCTTCGCCGGGCCGATGGCACGGAAGCGTGAGCGCGCAGCGGTCGAGGAAGTTGACCACCGAAGGATTGCGCAGGATCGCCAGGTTGACCCGGCCATATTCGCGGTCGTCGGCTAGAGCGGCGATCGGAGGAGCGGTCAGCGCCACCGTGGGCATCGCGAGCGCGTCGAACGGTGCGGTAAGCGCCGCGGCGCGCGCGATCAGGGAGGCGCGAGCGGCGATCAGGTCGACGTAGTCGGGGCCGCTCATCCCGGCGCCGCGCACGATCCGCGCGAGTACGCGCGCATCGATCCTTTCGCTGTCAGTCGCGACAACCTCCCGAAGTTTGGCGTAACATTCGGCGGCAGAGAACCCGCCCTTCGCATTGATCGACGGCAATTCCTCGAGTTCCGCGAACGGAAGATCGACGATCAGCGCGCCGGCGTCGGAGAGGCGCCTTAGCGCGTCCTCGAAGCATCGCGCGACCGCAGGCTCGAGGCCGTCAATGACGTAGTGCTGCGGCACCGCCAGGCGCAGGCCGCGCAAGGCAATCGGCGCCGGCACCACCGGCTCCTCGCCGGCGATCACCGCGTCGACGATCGCGCAGCAGGCGAGCGAATTGGCGAGGGGCCCGATCGAGTCCAGCGTGCTGGATAGCGGAAACGCGCCATCGAGCGGCACGCGCCGCTGAGTTGGTTTGAAACCTGTCAGACCGTTCAGAGCGGCCGGGATGCGCACGGAGCCGCCGGTGTCGGTACCGATCGCCGCGACCGCCATCGCGTCCGTGACCGAGATCGCCGCGCCCGACGAGGAACCACCGGGAATCCTGGCGCCCGGGCGGTCCCAGCAATTGCGCGGCGTTCCATAGTGCGGGTTGAGTCCGACGCCAGAGAAGGCGAACTCGGTCATGTTGGTCTTGCCTACGATGGCCGCGCCGGCCGCGCGCAGGCGGCGCACGATGGCGGCGTCACGCGCGGCGGGCGGGCGCGCCTTCAGCACTATCGAGCCGGCGGTGGTGGTTTGGCCGGCGACGTCGAACAAGTCCTTGATCGAAATGGGGATGCCGTGGAGCGGCGAGGCGACGATTCCGGCCGCGCGCAGATTATCGCTCGCCGCGGCCTGGACGCGCGCCGACTCGCGGAAGAGCCGGGTGAAGACGCGCGCCCCCTCGCCGGCCGGGTCGCCGCCGCGCTCGAGCGCCTCGTCCACCAGCCGAGCGCTAGTAGTCGTTCCCTGCGCGAGCGCCTGGGCGGTGTCGAGGATGCGTCCCTTTATCATCGGATATGATATGCCGCGGTTCTTGCTAGAAGTCGCCGCGCTTTATCTTCGCCATGAAATCCCTGCCGCCGGAATCAAGAAACACGATTTCCATTATCGAGCCGATCGCCGCTTCGGTGTCGAAGTAGGTGTAGCGCGTGGTGCCGAAGCGCCCGCTCATCAGGGGCGCATAGCCGGCCGCGCCGAGCGAATCCAGAGCGCTCTGGTACTCCTCGGAATCGTAGAGAAAGAAGCCGAGATGATGGAGGCCCTCGCCGCGGCGCTCCAGGTGCTCCTTGTAGCAGGTGTCGCCGGAGATATGCTGGATGAGTTCGATTTGGGTGTCGCCGGAATAGGCGAGCGCGAGTCTGAAATTCTGTTCCGCCGGGCGCCCGCGGAAGGTCTTGTCGCGGGCGTGCAGTCCGAAGTCCTCGATCACGTAAAAACGCGGGATCCCCATCGTGCGATTGAAAAATTCCATCCCGGCGGCCAGATCGTTGACCACGAACGCGACTTGCTGAAGGCTGCCGCCGAGCAAGTGCAGGGGTGAACGAGCGTCCATCTGACTTTCCTCCCGCGGCTGACCCTACCATATCGGCCTATCGAATGGCTTTTCGACAACAAGGAGCGTTCCCGCCCTTCCGCTGGATCGTGCGAGAATTCGATGATTTAACCGAAAGACAAGCGCAACAGGAGTCGCAGCATCGCTCAATGCTTCCCCGAAGTCTTCTCGTCGCCAATCGCGGAGAAATAGCTATCCGCATCATGCGCGCCGCCGCCGAGATGGGTATCCGCACGACGGCCGTCTTTTCCGAGGACGACGCTCACTCGCTTCACACCCGCAAGGCCGACGAGGTCCGCGCGCTTGCGGGCAAAGGCGCCGCCGCTTATCTCGACGTCGAACAAATAGTCGCGGTCGCCAAGGCGGCCGGATGCGACGCGGTACATCCCGGCTACGGCTTCCTCAGCGAGAATGCACAATTTGCCCGCCGCGCCGCAGAAGAAGGAATCAGGTTTGTCGGACCGCGGCCTGAAGTGCTCGAGTTGTTCGGCGACAAGCTCAGCGCGCGGGCGCTGGCGGAGCGGGTCGGAGTGCCGGTGCTGGCGGGCACTGCGGGCGCGACCAGTCTCAGCGAGGCGCGGGAATTTCTCGCCGCGCTCGGCGATGGTGGCGCGGTGATGGTCAAGGCGGTCGCCGGCGGCGGCGGGCGCGGGATGCGCGCGGTCGGCCGGATCGACGAACTGGACGAGGCGTATCGGCGTTGTCAGTCGGAAGCGCGCGCGGCCTTCGGCAACCCGGACGTTTATGTCGAAAGGCTGATGCCCCGCGCGCGCCATCTCGAGGTCCAGATAGCGGGCGATGGTTCCGGCAGCGTCAGCCATCTATGGGAGCGCGAATGTACCATCCAGCGGCGCAATCAGAAGCTGATCGAGATCGCGCCCAGCCCCGGTCTGCCGGAGCGCATGCGCGCCCGGTTGACTGCAGCGGCGGTGCGGATGGCCGAAGCGGTGCGCTACGACAATCTCGGCACGTTCGAGTTTCTGCTCGAGGCCGACGCACAGCACGATGACGCCGGGTTCGCGTTCATCGAGGCCAACCCGCGCCTCCAGGTCGAGCATACGGTGACCGAGGAGGTCACCGGCATCGATCTGGTCAAGTTGCAGCTGCAGTTGGCGGGCGGGAGCACGCTCGCCGAGCTTGGCGCGCTCCAGGCCGAGATTCCGAAGCCGCGCGGCTTTGCGATCCAGATGCGCATCAACATGGAATCGATGGGCGCCGACGGCAATGCCAAACCGTCGGGCGGCACGCTGATCGCGTTCGAGCCGCCGTCGGGGCCGGGAGTGCGCGTAGATTCATTCGCCTACGCGGGTTACACGAGCAATCCGAACTTCGACTCGCTGCTGGCGAAGCTGATCGCCTCCTCGGCGTCAGCCGATTTCGCCTCCGCCGTGACGCGCGCGCGCCGCGCGCTAAGCGAATTCCGGATCGAGGGCGTCGCGACCAACGTCGGATTTCTTCAGGCCCTGCTCGAGCATCCCGATTTCGCGGCCAACCGGCTCTACACCCGCTTCGTCGAGGAGCATATCGCCGAGCTCGTTGCCGCCGCGAGTTCGACCCATCGCCAGCTCTTCATCGCCGCCGCGAGCGCCGGGACCAGGGCGCATCGCGCCGGAGGCAAACGCGCGCCGGGTGCGAGGACGCTCGCCGGCGCCAGGATCGATTCGATCGATCCACTGGCCGTGCTGAGTCACGGCAAGAGCGCGGTCAACTCGGCGCCGGCGCCGAGCATCGCTATCGCCGAGAGCGACGCCGCGGTTCATCACGAGATCACCGGGCCGGAAAACACGGTCGCGGTCGCCGCGCCGATGCAGGGGACGATCGTCTCGATCGACGTGCGCGAGGGCGAATTGGTGCGCAAGGGCCAGCAGCTCTTCGTGATGGAAGCGATGAAGATGGAGCACGTGGTCCACGCGCACGTAAGCGGAGTGGTGCGGCAGATCGCGGTCGGCGCGCGCGACGCAATCTTCGAGGGCCATCCGCTCGCCTTCATCGAAGAGGCCGAGGTCGATCCGGCGGCGGCCGCCGAGGCCGAAAAAGTCGATCTCGACCGTATCCGGCCCGACCTGGCCGAGGTGTACGAGCGCCACGCGACGGGATTCGACGCCGGGCGGCCCGAGGCGGTCGCGCGCCGGCGCAAAACCGGTCAGCGCACCGCGCGCGAGAACATAGCGGATCTTTGCGACCCCGGGACCTTCGTCGAGTACGGCGCGCTGGTGCTCGCCGCGCAGCGGCGGCGGCGCGCGCTCGACGACCTGATCAAAAACACGCCCGCCGACGGCCTGGTCGCCGGAATCGGCCGCGTCAACGGCGACCTCTTCGACGACTCGCGCGCCCGGTGCATCGCGATGTCCTACGACTACACCGTACTCGCCGGCACTCAGGGCCAGCAGAATCATCGCAAGAAGGACCGCATGTTCGAGATCGCCGCCGAGATGCGCCTGCCGGTGGTGCTGTTCACCGAAGGCGGCGGCGGGCGTCCCGGCGACACCGACGGCCTTTGGCTCTCGGGCCTCGACGTTCCGGCGTTTCATTACTGGGGCAAGCTGAGCGGCCTCGTGCCGATGGTCGGGATCAATTCGGGGCGATGCTTCGCGGGCAACGCGGCGCTGCTCGGATGCTGCGACGTGGTGATCGCGGCCGCCAACTCGAACATCGGGATGGGCGGTCCGGCGATGGTCGAGGGCGGCGGTCTGGGTATCTTCCGTCCCGAAGATATCGGGCCGATGAGCGTGCAGGTGCCCAACGGCGTGGTCGATGTGCCGGTCGCGGACGAGGCCGAGGCGGTGCGTGTCGCGAAGAAGTATCTTTCCTATTTCCAGGGCCCGCTCGGCCGGTGGGAATGCGCCGACCAGCGCCTGCTGCGCGGAATCATCCCGGAGAACCGGCTCCGGATCTACGACGTGCGCGCGGTGATCGAGACGCTCGCCGACACCGGCTCGGTGCTCGAATTGCGCCGCCACTTCGGGCTCGGGATGGTGACGGCGCTCATCCGGATCGAGGGCCGCCCGCTCGGCGTGATCGCCAACAACCCCACGCATCTGGCGGGCGCGATCGACAGCGACGGCGCCGACAAGGCAGCCCGCTTTATGCAGCTGTGCGACGCCTTCGATCTGCCGCTGCTCTTTCTCTGCGACACGCCCGGCATCATGGTGGGACCGGAGATCGAAAAGACCGCGCTGGTGCGCCACGCCGCGCGGATGTTCATCGTCGGGGCGAACATCACCGTGCCCTTCTTCACCATCGTGCTGCGCAAAGGCTATGGGTTGGGCGCGCAGGCGATGGCGGGCGGGAGTTTCAAGACGCCGATCTTCACGGTCGCCTGGCCGACAGGCGAGTTCGGCGGGATGGGCCTCGAGGGCGCGGCCAAGCTCGGCTATCGCAAGGAACTCGAGGCGGTGGCCGACCCGGCCGCGCGCAAGAAGCTCTTCGAGGAGATGGTGGCGCGGATGTATCAGCAGGGTAAGGCGCTCAACAGCGCCTCGCATTTCGAGCTCGACGACGTGATCGATCCGGTCGAGTCGCGGCGCTGGATTTTGACCGGGCTGCGCTCCGCGCCCCCGCCGCGGTCGCGCACCGGCAAGAAGCGGCCGCACATCGATTCCTGGTAGGCGCGGGCGTTTTGGGGGCCGCGGGCCCGGCTGCGAGTTTTCGATTGCCGCCGTCGGGCGAGTCGGGTTAAGGTAGCGCCCTAACAACCGTGGAGGTTTGCGCCATGCATTGGAATATCGGAGACGTCAAAATCACCCTGCTGCGCGAGCAGGAACCGCACTGGCCCGGCACGATGATCACGGCTAATGCGACAGTCGATGCGCTCAAGAACGAGCGCGAGTGGCTGAGCCCCTTCCTCGACGACAGCAACAAAATCCTGCTTAGCATCCACGCCCTGTTGGTCGAGTCCGAAGGGCGCCGCATCCTGGTCGACACCTGCGTCGGCAACGACAAGCCGCGTCCGGGCTTTGCCGACTTCAACAACCTGCACACGCCGTTCCTTTCCGACATGCAGAAGGCGGGCGTCGCGCGCGAATCGATCGATACCGTCGTCTGCACGCATCTTCATCTCGATCACGTCGGATGGAACACGATGCTGGTCAACGGGAACTGGGTGCCGACCTTCCCCAAGGCCAAGTACATGATGCGCGATCGCGAGTGGGATCACTGGAAGAAATACGAAGGCAGCGCCGACTTCCAGAAGCCGATAGAAGACTCGGTGCGACCGGTGATCGAGGCCGGATTGGCCGAACTGGTCGAGCCGGAGCGCAAGCTGACCGGCGAGGTCTGGCTCGAATCCACGCCCGGCCATACCCCGGGTCATACCAGCGTGCGGATTTCGTCGCGCGGCGAGAACGCGGTCATCACCGGCGACATGATCCACCATCCGATTCAGGTCGCCCATCCGGAATGGGTTTGCGAGTTCGACACCGACCCCACGATGGCGTCCGACACGCGCAAGAAGTTCGTCGAGCGCTATTGCGACCAGCCCGTGCACGTCATCGGCACGCATTTCGCCGGCCCGACTTCGGGGCATATCGTGCGCCGCAACGGCGGTTTCCGCTTCGTGGCTTAGCCGCTCGGCAACTGCGACTGCTAAGGCGGCGGGACGAAAGTTCCGCCGCTTTTTTTCTTTACAGAGGCTTCGGCGCGACTCGCTACTACGGATTAAAATGCGAATATTCGTGGAATTCGTAGAGCAGCGGGAACCCGTGCGTATTATCGACGGTCTCGTCGAGCTCGAAATCGATGATCCGGGCCGCGCCAGCCAGCGTCGCCGCGCGTGCCTTGTCCCAATCGATCGCCGCGCGTCCGCTTAGCTGAAGCGTGCGCCCGCTCTCGAAGCTGATGAACAGCAACCCGACGCGCGGATTTACCGCGATATTGCCGAGCGTGTTGAACATGTTGTTGCCCGCGTAGTCGGGAATCGCGAGGCGGCGGCTCGACACGGCGCGCACGAAGCCGGGATTGCCGCCGCGATGCGACACGTCGGCGCCCGACTCCGGCGCGCCGGTATCAGGATCATCGGTAGCGATGAAAAGCGTGTCGGCGGACGCGATCAGCCGCTGATGCTCGGATGAAAGCTCGGATGCGCGCACGGCGCCTGCGTCGCCCGTCTTCCATTGACGCTCGCCGACCGGCGCGCGGGACTGGATGTAATGCGAGCAGTTGCCAAAAATCTGTTCGGCCCGAATCTCGATGATGCCGCCCGCGATCCGGCCTGTCCCGTTAAGCCTGAGTCTTCGCCGCAAGGCCAGGTCGGGAACGATTACCGCGGCGTGCCCCGCCCGCGCGAGGTTTTCCGCCAAGGGATCGCCGGCGGCCGGAGCGGCCGCGATCCGGATTGTCCGTTCGTCGAGCGCCTGTATGAATCCCGCCTTGCCGGTGACGACCGAGGCCCACACATAGCCGCGCCGATCGACAGTTCCAAGCACGGCGAAGCGTTGCTCGACGACATATTCCGCACGATCGGGCGACATGACGCCGCGGATCCCGGCAGCCAGCCTGTCGGCCTGACGGCGCACGCCGGCTTTCCTCTGCACCGCGATTTCACCGGCGTGATATTTCATCGCCATTTCGCGGCCTCGACTCGCTCGCCGATTTCAACCACCCTTCGCCTTCTTCATGATCACGTTCACGTCGGTAGGATTAATCAGGTCCGGCGCTTTCCATCCGTCCAGATCATACTCGGCCATGCATCGATCCACGAAGCTCGTCAATTCGTCCGCGCGGCCGGTCGCGAGCGCCATCGGCAGGTTCTCGAGCCTTATATTCTCGTAGTTGCCCGCATAGTTACGCTCGTAAAGTTCGTGGCGTCCGCCGAACTCGCTTCCGATCGCGTCCCACAGCACCTTCAGCAACTTGACCCGCTCGAGCGCGTCGTAGCCGTTGGAGCCGCGCAGGTATTTGTCGAGGAACGGACGCAACTCCGGATTCTTGAAATCGGCGGCGTGAGAATTGAGATAGATGAGGCCGCTCGAGATCGTCTGCTCGGCGATTTCCTTGATCCGCGGATACGCGGTGGTCGCAAGGAAGCGGTACGCCATCCCGTACTCCGCCTTGGGCAGCACCGTACCGCTCATCCACGGGTCGGGCGTGCGCGCCATCGCGTCGGTCAACCCCCAGAACACGTTGCGCCACGCCAGCACTTCGCCGGCTTGCACCTGCGCCGAGCGCAATTCCCTCGATCCGATCGCATCGATCGCCTTTAGAATCAGCCCCGCGAGAAAATCGAGCTTCACCGCAAGCCGCGTGCATCCATGAAGCGTGAACCGCGGGATAAAACCTGAGCGCGGAAAAAAAGTGTTGGCCTTTTCCACGTCGCGGTAAACGAACAGGTTCTCCCACGGCACCAGCACCTTGTCGAGGATGAGCACGGCGTCGTTCTCGTCCAGCCGCGAGGAGAGCGGATAGTCGAAAGGACTCCCCATCGTCGCCGCCATCAATTCGTACGACGGACGGCAGACGAGTTTGACTCCGCGCGCGTCCATCGGGATCATCGCGAAAATTGCGAGTTCGGGCTTGCCGAGCGGGGTCGGGCCGTAAAAGCCGATGAAGTTGTAATGCGTCAGCGCCGAGCCGGTCGCGACGACCTTGGCCCCGCTGACGACCACGCCGGCGTCGGTTTCCTTCTCGACGTGCGCCAGGACGTCAGTCACCTCGTCGGGCGATTTGCTGCGGTCGGTGGGCGGATTGACCAGCGCATGGTTGAGGAAGAGGCACTTCTCCTGCGCCTCCCGGTACCATCGCAAGGCGTTCGCCTGGTATGGGGCGTAAAACTCGGCGTTGGCGCCCAGCGTGCCGGTGAGGCTCGCCTTGTAATCCGGCGATCGCCCGAGCCATCCGTATGAAACTCGCGCCCACTCGGCGATCGCGTCGCGCGCGCCCACCAGGTCCTCGGCGCTGCGCGGGACCTTGTAGAACTTGTGCGTGAAGCCGCCGTTGCCGGTATCGGTGGGCGCGGTGAGCACGGGACTCTTTTGCGGATCGTGCAGCGCGTCGTACATCCGCGCCAGCATCCGCGCCGAGTTGCGGAACGCAGGATGAGTGGTCACGTCCTTGACCCGTTCGCCGTAGATCCAGACCTCGCGCGAATCCCGGATGCTTTCCAGGAATTGCTTGCCGGTAAACGGCCGCGCTGTGCGGCGTTCACTTTCCTTCTCGGGGACCTCGCGTTTCATCCGGAACCTCCGTTGCGCTCGACTGCTTAGGACGGGCCGACGATGCGCACGCCGCCGGCCATGACGCCAGATAGCGCAAAATCGCAGGCGCGAGAAGCGCGTGCGATCTTGTTGCAACCGCCGCCGCCTGCGATCTTATTGGCGGGCGCGATTTCGCCCCGCGAGGAGTTATGCCGGCGTCATCGAATGCTCCAGTCCCGGTCGTGTTCCTGCTCGATGTCGACAACACCCTGCTCGACAACGATCGCGTGGCCGACGACTTGCGCCGCCATCTGACGCGCGAGGTCGGCAAGGATCCGCAGGAACGCTACTGGGCCATCTTTGAAGAACTGCGACAAGAACTCGGCTACGCCGACTACCTGGGCGCGCTGCAGCGCTACCGCGTCGAGCATCCCCACGATACGCATCTTTACGAGGTTTCCGCGTACCTGGTCGATTATCCGTTCGCCAACCGGCTCTATCCCGGTTCGCTTGACGCGGTCGCGCATCTCTCCGCCTTCGGACCGACCGTCATCCTGTCCGACGGCGACGTGGTGTTTCAGCCGCGCAAGGTCAGGCGCTCGGGGCTCTTCGAGGCGGTCGAGGGACGCGTGCTGATTTACATCCACAAGGAGCAGGAACTTGCGGAAGTCGAGACGCTCTATCCGGCGGAACACTACGTGCTCGTCGACGACAAGGTGCGAATCCTGGCGTCGGTCAAAAAAGTGTGGGGCGAGCGGGTGACCACGGTCTTTCCGCGTCAGGGCCACTATGCGCACGCCGCCGACGTCGCGAGCTACCCGCCGGCCGACATCACCGTTGAGCGGATCGGCGATCTCGTCGGCTGTGACCTGGCGGCGCTGCTCGCGGCGCGATGAGCTATCGGCCGCCGCGCGCGGCGCCGCGACCTTAACTTCCGGCGGCCGCCTTCGGCTGCGCGTCGCGCACGCCGATCGCGCCGCTTGCGCGCAGCTGTTCGAGCTCGGCCGCGCTGAAACCCCACGCCTGCAGGCCTTCCTCGGTATGCTCGCCGGGACGCGCCGGCGGACGCTGGATCTTGCTCGGCGTGCGGCTGAAGCGCGGCGCGGGCGCCGGCTGCACCACGCCGTCGATCTCGACGAAGGTGCCGCGATGGCGGTTGTGCGGATGCTGCGGCGCCTCGGTCATCGTCAGCACGGGCGCGAAGCAGATTTCGCTGCCTTCCATGATCGCGCACCATTGGTCGCGAGTCTTGGTCTTGAACAGCGCCTTGAGCCGTTCCTGGAACGCGGGCCATTGCGCGCGATCGTTCTGGCGCGGCAGCTTCTCGCCCTCCAGCCCCGTGAGCCGCAGCAGTTCGGCGTAAAACTTGGCCTCGATCGAACCGATCGAGATATACTTGCCGTCGCTGGTTTCGTAAACGTTGTAGTAGTGTGCGCCGGTGTCGAGGATGTTTTCGCCGCGATTGTCGTTCCAAACGCCGGCGCCGCGCAGGCCGTAAATCCCGGCCATCAGCGATGACGCGCCGTCGATCATCGCGACGTCGATCACCTGGCCCTTGCTCGATCTCTGCGCCTCGAGCATTCCCGCGACCACGCCCAGCGCGAGGTACACGCCGCCGCCACCGAAGTCGCCGACCAGGTTGAGCGGCGGCACGGGCGCCTCGCCGCGCCGCCCGATCGAATGAAGCGCGCCGGTGAGCGCGATGTAGTTGATGTCATGCCCGGCAGCGAACGCGAGCGGGCCGTCCTGCCCCCATCCGGTCATCCGGCCGTAAACCAGCTTTGGATTGCGCGCCAGGCAGACGTCGGGGCCGAGTCCCAGGCGTTCCATCACGCCTGGCCGGAATCCCTCGATCAGCGCGTCGGCGCGCTCGATCAACTTGAGCGCGACTTCGGTGCCTTCGCGCCGCTTGAGATCGACCGCGACCGAGCGGCGCCCGCGGCCGAGAAGGTTGTACTTCGACTCGGTATTGATTCCGAGGTTGGCATCCTCGGCGCGGTCCAGGCGCAGGACTTCGGCGCCCATGTCCGAGAGCAGCATCGCGCACATCGGTGCGGGGCCGATGCCCGCGAACTCAACGATTTTGTAGCCGGACAAAACTCCCATGACGGATGCCTCCCTGCGTGGCTAACTGGTACTCAAGCCTGATCGCGCGCGGCTGTCAAAGGCTCGCGCGAAGGTTCCTTGCGCGGTGGCGGCGGTCGGCGGCGCGATGCGCGTCAGGGTGCCGCTTTATACCACATGCGCGCGAAAAACATCCGCTTGACGACCTCGACCGCCAGGAGAAAACCCGCGACGACGGCCACTAGATACGCAAAATAGGCGGCGGACGGATGCACGAACTCGAACCACTGGCCGATCCGCGGAAGGAACGGCAAAGCCAAGGTAAGCACTGCGGTACCGAACGCGAGACCGGCTACGGCCGGATGCGGATGGCTCGCAAACATGTGGCGGCGGGTACGCACCGCGAAAATCATCACGATCTGCGTCACCAGCGATTCGATGAACCATCCGGTGCGAAACAAAGCCACGTCAGCCCTAAAGAACAGGACCAGCACGGCAAAGGTCATCAGGTCGAACACCGTGCTGATCGGTCCCATCACGATCATGAAACGTTCGATGAGCTTGCTCTCCCAATGTAGCGGCCGCTCGACAGCTTCGGGATCGACATTGTCGAGCGGCAATCCGGACTGCGCGAGGTCGTAGATGAGATTGGTCAGCAGCACCTGGATCGGCAGAAGCGGCAGAAATGGCAGGATCAGTCCGGCCAGCACCATGCTGAAGATATTCCCGAAATTGGCGCTGCTCGCCATCAGCAGGTACTTGGCGGTGTTCACGACCGTGCGCCGCCCTTCCATCACGCCTTCGTGCACCACGCCCAGATCCTGCTCCAGCAGGATAAGCTCGGCCGCCGCCTTGGCCACGTCCGCGGCGGCGTCGACGGAGATGCCCACATCGGCCGCGTGCAGTGCGGGAGCGTCATTGATGCCGTCGCCCAGAAAACCCACCGTCTGGCCCATGCGCTTGAGCGCCATGATCACGCGGAGCTTCTGTTGCGGCGTCACCCGGCAGAAGAGCCGCGTGTTGCCGAGGCATCCGAGCAGCGCCTCGTCGCTGAGCGCTGTCAGATCCGCCCCGGTGAGCACCCGCCCGGGATCGAAGCCGAGCTCGGCGCACAGATGCCGTGCGACCTGCTCGTTGTCTCCGGTGAGAACCTTTACCGCCACGCCCGCCGCCGCGAGCGCCGACAGCGCCGTGCGCGCAGACGCCTTGGGCGGATCGAGAAAGACCGCGAACCCGGCAAACGTCAGGTCGGCTTCGTCGCCGAGCACGCAGGTCGTCTGACTCGACGGCCCCGTGCGGCTCGCAATACCGAGCAGGCGGAAACCCTGTGCGCTGAGTTCCTCGAAGCTGGCGTGCAATGCAGCGCGCAGAGCATCCGTCAGTTCCTGGCTCGCGCCGTCCGCGGTCTCGACGCGGGTGGAAATGCGGATGACATCCTCCGGAGCGCCTTTGACGATCAGCGTGCGTTCACCGCCGCATTCGACCAGCACCGAGACGCGCCGGCGCTCGAAGTCGAACGGTACTTCGTCTATTTTGCGCCACGGCGAAGGGTCGATCGCGCCGCGCGCAAGGATGGCGTCGTCCAGGGCGCTTTTCAGGCCGCTTTCGAAATGGCTGTTCAGCCAGGCGAGCGTAAGCACGCGCTCGCTGTCGCGGCCGGCGGCGTCAACGTGCCTGGTCAGCGCGATGCGCGCCTGGGTCAGCGTGCCGGTCTTGTCCGTGCACAGCACGTCCATCGCGCCGAGGTTGTAAATGGCCGGCAGACGCTTGACGATCACTCGCTCGCGCGAGAGGCGGACCGCGCCGCGTGCCAGGCTGATCGTCATGATCATCGGCAACAGCTCCGGCGTGAGCCCGACCGCGAGCGCCAGCGCAAACACCAGCGACTCGATCCAGGGGCGGTGGAACGCCATGTTCTCCGCCATAACGACCACCACGAGCACCACGGTTATGCGCAGGAGCAGCATGCTGAACTGGCGGAGCCCGATCTCGAAAGCGGTGGGGGGACGCCGTGCGATCAGGGCGTCGGCGAGCTGGCCGATCATTGTCTGCCTTCCGGTGCGGCAGACGAGCAGCATCGCGCTTCCGGATATGACGGAAGTGCCGGCCAGCGCCACGGTTTGCGCTTCGCTGATTTCCGCCGCCGGGACGCCGCCCGCCGCGGCGCGCTTCTCGACCGGATGGGATTCTCCCGTCAGCAGCGCCTGATTGACGAAAAAATCGCGGCTCGCAAGCAGCACCCCATCGGCCGGCACCAGGTCGCCGGCGGAAAGGCGGACGACGTCGCCCGGGACCACTTCGCTGACCGGCAGTGCCTGTTCCTTGCCGTCGCGGCGCACGTCGGTGCGCAGCGCCACCTGCGCCCGCAACTCATCCACCGCGCTCTCAGCTCGGCGCTCCTGCACGAAATCGAGCAGCACCGAGAGCATCACGATGCAGACGATGATGATGAAGCTTGCGACGTCTCCCGTCAGCGCGGAAAGCGCGCTCGCCACCAGCAGAATGGCGACCAGCGGGTTGACGAAGCGCTGGATGAAGCGGAGCCATGCAGGCCCGCGCCGCGGCGCAGCCGCGTCGTTGTTGCCGTAACGCGCAAGCCGCGCCGCCGCCTCGTCGGAAGTCAGACCGTCTTCCGAGGTCGCAAGTTCCGCGAACAGGGCCGCGGTCGATCGCTGCCAGAAGGCGGTCCCGCTCATTGCCGGGTTGGCGTCCGCTCCCCTGTCCGGTGGTTTGCGGCGCGAAATAACAGCCCGCGGGAGCGCGTGCGCTCGCGCCTCAACTCTGGAATAGCGGGACCTTGGTCTTGGCGTAAGTGAGCTTCTGCGCCAGCTTGTCGCCCTTGAAGTGCATCAGGTCGAGCCCGCGCCACGAGGTCGGCTCGCCCTTGACGGTCAGCGTGCAGCGCCAACTCGCCATCACCTTGCCCGCCTCGGGGTCGACGAACATATCCTCGTCGATGAACTTCATCTCGCCGAAGGCGCCGGAGAATTGCGGTTCGAAGGCCGCGCGAATCGCGGCCTTGCCCACGTTGCGCCGGCCATTGAACTCGTCGTACACGCCGTCTTCGGTGAAAAACGCCATCACCGCGTCGAGGTCGTTGCGATTGAACGCTTCGACGAAGCGGGCACTCAGATCGAGCAGATGAACGCGATCCATAACGGCCCTCCCTTCGCGCAGATCACGGCAGGCTGCGCGCCTTCTTGTACCCGTCGCGTCCCAGGCACTTGCCGAGCCAGGCCTGCGCCACCGGCGTTGCCGACATATCCAGCTTCACGAACATCGCGAAGCTCAAAACCGACGACAGGTTGAGGTCGGCGATCGTAAAATCCTTGCCGAGCAGATAGTCGCGCCCCTTGAGCGCGCCGTCGAGGACCTTAAGCGGCGCTTCCATCGCCGCGATCGCCGCCGCTGCCGCCTGTTCGTTGCGCTGCTCGGCAGGCAACAGCAAGCGGTTGCGCAGGATCGTTATCAGGTGCGGCTCCGCCTCGGTCATGGCCCAGAAACTCCACTGGGCCGCGTGGCCGCGATCTTCATGCGATTCGGGCCAGAATGGCGCCTGGCCGTATTTGGCGGCGAGATAAAGATTGATCGCCATCGACTCCCAGAAAATCTGTCCGTTATCCTCGAGCGTCGGGACGTGCCCATTGGGGTTGATCCTCAGGTGCTCGGGCGATTTAGCCTTGGTGGTCTCGACCGGAACGTGCTCATACTTGAGCCCCAGCTCCTCCAGCGCCCACAAGCAACGGGCCGAACGCGATTTGGCAGTGCCGTAAAGCTTAAGCATCTCCATCCTCCGATACGCGAGCAGCGGTTTCATCTTATCTAGCGCGCCGGCTTCCTCGCGCACAAACGATCGCCGCGGGCTTCAGGGGCGCCGGGGGCGGATGGCGCCTCCGGTTGGAACACCGGCGCGTCCGTGCAAGGATTTGCCCCGAGGCCAACCCCCATATGCGACGCGACGTTTTCACTGAAGAGCACGAGATGTTCCGGGCGCAGGTGCGCCGCTTCGTCGAGGCCGAGCTGGTGCCGAAGATCGACGGATGGAACCGCGCCGGGATGAGCGACCGCGAGAGCTGGCGTAAACTGGGCGCCGCCGGATTTCTCGCGCCCAACGCGCCGGCCGAGTACGGCGGCGGTGGCGTCGACTTTATCTACGATGCGATCGTGATCGAGGAGCTGGCGCGGGTGCGCGCGCACGGCCTGATGATGGGGCTGCACTCGGACATCTGCCTGCCCTACCTGGTGAGCTTCGGCAGCGAGGAGCAGAAGCGGCGATGGGTTCCCGGGGCGATCAGCGGCGACGTGATCCTGGGAATCGCGATGACCGAGCCGGGCACCGGCTCCGACCTCGCCGCGGTCCAGACCACCGCGCGTCGCGACGGCGACAGCTACGTCATCAACGGCTCCAAGATTTTCATTTCCAACGGCCAGATTGCCGACCTGTTTATCGTGGTAGTGAAGACCGACCCCAAGGCCGATCCGCCCCATCGCGGCGTCAGCCTGGTCCTGGTCGAAGGCGACGCGCCGGGATTCGTGCGCGGGCGCAAGCTCGACAAGCTGGGCTTTCGCGGACAGGACACGAGCGAGCTGTTCTTCGAGGATTGCCGCGTGCCCGTGACCAACCTGCTCGGCAGCGAGGGCACCGGGTTCAAGATGCTGATGGACAAGCTGCAGCAGGAGCGCCTGGTCACCGCGATCGGCGCGATTACCAGCGCGCGGCGATGTCTCGAGGACACGATCGAGTACACCCGCGGGCGCAAGGCCTTCGGCCAGCCGATCGCGTCGTTTCAGAACACGCAATTCAAGCTCGCCGAGATGATGACCGAGATCGAAGTCGGGCAGGCCTTCGTCGACCGCCTGCTCGCGGCGCACGTACGGGGAGATGAAATCGTGACCGAAGTTAGCATGGCGAAATGGTGGGTCACGGAACTGCTCAAGCGCGTATCCAGCCAGTGCCTGCAACTCCACGGCGGCTATGGCTTCATGATGGAGTTTCCGGTGGCGACGGACTATGCCGACGCGGCGGTGCAATCGATCTACGCGGGCACCAACGAGATCATGAAGGTGATCATCGCGCGGCGGATGGGCCTGGATGCGCGCGAGTGACCGGACAAGCGGCGACGTTCGCGATGAAAGGAAACAGCGATGCCCGAGCAGAAGAATCCAAACCGCGTGATCAGCATCTTTCGCTTCCGGATGCGGGACCTGAGCGCCGCCGAACGCGAGGAGTACAAAACGACCGCCGAGCGGATGCTGAAGATCGTGAATGCGATGCCCGGCTTCATCTCGTTTCGCGAATACAAAAGTCATGACGGCGACATGCTCGGCGTCACCGAATGGGCGTCGGCCGAGGCGCTCGCGGAGTGGCGGGAGAATCCCGAGCATCGTAAAGCCCAGGAGCGCGGACGGCAGGCCTTTTACGACGAGTTCGAAATAACTGTCTGCAGGCCGCTCCACGCATACAGTTTCAAGCACAAAGAGTGAGCCGCGATGGCTGACCCGTCGCGCCTCGCACCGCCCGACGAGCACGACGCGCGGCTGCTCGCCAACGTCCATCCGGCGGGATGGATAAATCCCGAGCCCGCGGCGCGCTACAATCTGGTCGTGCTCGGCGCGGGCACGGCGGGGCTGGTGGCCGCGGCCGGCGCCGCCGGACTCGGCGCGCGGGTCGCGCTGGTCGAGCGCCGCCTGATGGGCGGCGACTGTCTGAACTACGGATGCGTCCCGTCGAAGGCTCTGATACGCGCGGCGCGCGGGCGCGCCACAATAGGCCGCGCGCTGGAATACGGGATCGCACCGAAGGCGCCGCCCGCGGTGGAGTTCGGCGCCGTGATGGAGCGGATGCGCCGATTGCGCGCGGAATTGAGCGCGAATGACTCGGCCGCGCGCTTCAAGAGTCTCGGCGTTGACGTTTTCTTTGGTGATGGCGGATTCGTCGGACGCGATGCGGCGGAAGTCGGCGGCAAGCGGCTCAACTTCAGCCGCGCCCTTGTCGCGACGGGCGCGCGTCCGGCCGCCCCGCCGATTCCGGGACTCGCCGAGAGCGGGTTTCTCACCAACGAGACGGTCTTTTCGCTGACCGAGCTGCCGCGGCGGCTAGCGGTAATCGGCGCGGGTCCGATCGGATGCGAACTCGCACAGACGTTCCGCCGCTTCGGTTCGGAAGTATGGCTGCTCGAAGCGCTGGAGCGGATTCTGCCGCGCGAGGACCGCGATGCGGCCGCGATCGTCGAGCGCGCGATCATTGGTGACGGCGTCGAATTGCTTGCCGGATGCAAGGTAACGAGCGTCGGGCAGGGCGCGGCGGGCCGGATCGTGCGCCTCGAGCATCAGGGCGCCAACCGCGAGATCGAAGTCGATGAAATCCTGGTGACCGCGGGGCGCGCGCCCAATGTCGAAGGACTGGACCTCGAGGCCGCCGGCGTCGAGTACGATCGCAAGACCGGCGTGCACGTCAACGACTATTTGCAAACCAGCAACCCGCGGATCTTTGCCGCCGGCGACGTGTGCTCATCGCTTCAGTTCACGCATCTGAGCGACGCGCACGCCCGCATCGTGATTCGCAATGCGCTCTTCTTCGGACGCGACCGCGCAAGCCGCCTCACCGTCCCCTGGTGCATCTACACCGATCCGGAGATTGCCCACGTCGGGCTCACCGAAGCAGAAGCGGCCGCGCGCGGCGCCGCCATACGGACGTTCGCGCAGGAGATGGGCGCTGTGGACCGCGCGGTGCTCGACGGCGAGACCGCGGGGATGGCCAAGGTCCATGTGCGCGAGGGCACCGACCTAATCGTCGGCGCAACGATCGTCGCGGCGCACGCGGGCGAGACGATCTCCGAGTTGACGCTCGCGATCGCTTCAGGAATCGGTCTTAGGCGGATAGCCGGCGTGATTCATCCGTATCCCACGCAGGCCGAGGTGATCAAAAAGATCGCCGACGCATACAATCGCACGCGCCTAACGCCTTCGCGAAAGCGCCTGCTCACCCGCCTGCTCGCGTGGCGGCGCTGACGCCGATCCGGGCCGCGCGCGCAGGCCTCGTAAGCGGGCCTCGCGAATGCCTCGCTTGGGCCGCGCGCGCGACTTGCGCTATTGTCGCCTTCGCAGTAGTTCCAGGCGCGATTAAACTCAACGTCAAGGAGCCAATCCCATGCAACTGCATCCCCAGATGAAGGCCATTCTCGATCAAGCCGCCGCCTCCGGCGCCCAGCCCTTTCATACGATGACGCCGGCCGCGGCGCGAGAAGCGATCGCGGCGATGCTCGAGCCCTTCAACGTAAATCCGGAGAAAGTCGCCAAGTCCGAACGACGCAGCATCCCCGGGCCCGGCGGGCAAATTCCGGTGCAGCTTTATACTCCCGAAGGCAAAGCGCCGTTTCCGATCCTGGTTTATTTTCACGGCGGCGGATGGGTGGTCGGCGCGCTCGAATCGTGGGATTCGTTCTGCCGCTCGCTCTGCAAAGCCTCGGGATGCGTGGTGATGTCGGTCGACTATCGGCTTGCGCCGGAGCATAAATTCCCCGCCGGGCCGGAAGACTGCTACGCGGCGACCAAGTGGGCCGCGGAGAACGCCGCGTCGATCGGCGGCGACCCGGTGCGGGTGGCGGTCGGCGGCGACAGCGCGGGCGGAAATCTCGCCGCGGTGGTCGCGCTGATGGCGCGGGACCGTAGCGGGCCGAAGCTCGCGTTCCAGCTCCTTATCTATCCCGCCACGGACGCCCGCCTCGATACCCCGTCGCAACAGCAGTTCCTGGAAGACGGCTACATTCTGTCCAAGAAAGACATGGTCTGGTTCTGGGGCCATTATCTCAATAGCGACAAGGACGAGGAGAACCCATACGCGAGCCCGGCCGAGGCGGGCAGTCTGCGCGGATTGCCGCCCGCGCTGGTGGTGACCGCCGGCTTCGATCCGCTGCGCGACGAGGGCGAGACCTACGCGGCGCGCTTGCAGGAGGCGGGCGTCAAGGCCGAGTGCATCCGCTACGAAGGCGTCACGCACGGGTTCGTGCTGATGGGGGCGATGCTGGACGAAGGACGCAAGTCGATCGCGGACATGGGCGCGGCGCTCAAGGCTGCACTCGCGAAGTAAGCGCGGCCCGCGGAGGTTGCTGGCAATGCCACTCGACCCGCAGATGAAGACGATACTCGATAAGGCCGCGGCCGTGGGCGGCCCGGCGTTTCACACCCTGGGCATCGAGAAAGTGCGCGAGGCGATCCGCGCCGGCGCAAGTTCCGGTGCGCGAGAGACCGTCGCGCGCGTCGAGGATCGGCGCATCCCCGGTCCCGCAGGCGAGATTCCCGTCCGCATCTATCGTCCGGGCGGCAACGGGGGCTTTCCGGCGGTGGTTTTTTTCCATGGCGGCGGATGGGTCGCCGGCGATCTCGACACGCACGACGTCATATGCCGGATACTGACCAATGCGGCGCGATGCGTTGTGGTGTCGGTCGATTACCGGCTCGCGCCGGAGCATCGGTTCCCCGCCGGCCCCGACGATTGCTACGCGGCTACGGTATGGGTCGCCGACAACGCGGTGGCGCTCGGGACGGATCCCTCGCGTCTCGCCGTCGCCGGCACCAGCGCAGGCGGCACGCTGGCCGCCGCGGTCGCACTGATGGCGCGCGACCGGCGCGGCCCGCGTATCGGATTCCAGGTGCTATGGTATCCGGCGACCGACGCCGAGCTGGAAACGGCGTCGCATCGCGAGTACTCGAGCGGCAGCTACTATCTGCTGTCGCGCGCCGACATGGAATGGTTCTGGAACTGCTACCTCTCCTCCGAGCGCGATCGCGCCAATCCTTATTGCTGCCCCGGTGCGGCCAAGGACTTAAACGGTCTCCCGTCGGCGCTGATCGTCACCGCCGAATACGATCCGCTCCGCGACGAAGCCGAGGAGTACGCCGCTCGTCTGAAGCGCGCAGGCGTCGCGGCGCGATGCACGCGCTATGAGGGGGTGACGCACGCGTTTACCGGGATGGCGCCGGTCGTGGACAAGGGCCGCCAGTCGATCCTCGAGGCGGCCGCGGCGATGCGCGAGGCGTTCGGCATCTGAGCTCCGCGGCGCGCGGATAGCCGGCGCAAAAAGCATCTATGGCTGGCAAAGGCGTACAGCAGCAGGAACCCCCGACCCTCAAGCCGGGCGCGTACAGTGACGGGCATCCGCTCGACACCGTGCACTATCTCGAGAGCAAGCTGATCCTGAAACCGGAGCGCTTCACTTCTCCGCCGACCTTCCATGAATTCGGCAAGCTCGTCGGGCGCGCGGCCGAGGAACTGGAGGTCGGTTTTTCAACCCGGGACTACAAGGGCGCCCGGCCGCGCATCCGTGAGGTAGTCTTCCTCGACACGAAGGATTTCAGCCTCTACAACAATTCCTTCATCCTGCGCCGCCGAATTTCCTATGAAGACGGCTTTGCGGTCGGTAATCCGGAAATCGTTTTCAAGTTCCGCCATCCCGATCTTCAAACGGCGGCCGAGATGGACGTGCGTCCGAATATTCAGAGTGACTATCGGATCAAGTTCAAGGCTGAAGCGCTGCCGCTTCAGGAGAAACTGGGCGGCTACCGCCTGCTCTACTCGCACAACACCGAATTTGAGCTGATCGGCGATGTAGGCCGCACGTCCATCCGCGAGCTGGCGGAATTCTTTCCCGCGCTCGCTGGTTTCAGAAAGTCGAACAAGAAGGTCGACCTGGTGAACCATACGATCGTCGAGGAGGTGCTGCAGGATCTCGGCGTGCTCGACTTTGGCAAGGGCGTCGTAGCCAAGTCCAATGCCGCACTGTGGCGCGAGCGCGGCGACCACAAAATGCTGGTCGGCGAGTTTTCGTTCGAGTGCAAGTTCAAACGCCGCGACGATCTTCACGAAAAGGCGCTGGAGCGCGTGCGGCGCCTCTTCATCCGGCTGCAGGAGGTCGCGGCCGACTGGATTTCATTGGGCACGACCAAGACCGGCATCGTCTATCGGCTGAAGGGCAATCCACCGCAGAGCCATGAATAGGCCGACACCCGGGGTCGGAGGCGCGAGGGGCCCCGCGTCGAGGGCGGCCGCCTTCGTCAGGATTTTTTCCGGGGATTTTCTTCCTGGAGTTCGCCCCCGAGCGGGGACGCGCCGGTAAAATCTGACGCCGGGCGATAGTTAGCGCTCGGCTCAAGCGGCGGATTATGCGCCGGATCGAGCGGCGGCAGGCGGGAGTCGCGTTTCGCCGCAGCCTCGACCAGCGAGGTGTCGGCTCGCCACGGTTCGGCGTCGTTGTTGCGCACGACGGTCCCGCTAAAGTCGTAGCGCATCCAGTAAACCGCGCGCATCGCGGCGCCCGCCGGGTCGCGGCGAAGGTGCGTGTAGATCCACTTCTCGTTAAAGCGCACGCCGTTCTCCTCGCGCTCGCGCGGATCGTCGAGGCTGCCCTCGGTGCGGTCGGGGGTGCCCAGGATAGCGACGATCGCGTTGCGGGCCGGCCGGTGCTCGCTCATACCTCGAAGCTCTCCGGGAAGGGGCATCGATGCTCCGCGATATGGGCCTCGAAGTCGGCGCGGAACTGTTTGAGGAACGCGCGCGCGGCCCACGACGCGCCGTCGGCGAGCGCACAGATACATTTGCCGTCCATGTAGTCGAAGGTGTCGGCGAGGGTTTGCAGGTCCTGCGGTTCGCCGCCGCCGCTTTCGATCCGGCGCAGCGTCCGGTAGGTCCATCCGGTGCCCTCGCGGCACTGGGTGCACTGGCCGCACGACTCGTGCTCGAAAAAGCGCGCGACTACCAGCGCCACGCGCACCATGCAGGTGCGATCGTCCATCACGATCGCGCCGCCGGTGCCGATAAGCGTGCCGGCCGCGCGCAGCGATTCGTGATCCATCGCGACGTCGATCTGATCTCCACGCAGCACCGGCATCGAGACGCCGCCGGGAATCACCGCCTTGATCGGGCGGTCGCCAATCACGCCGCCGGCGTATTGATAGATGAGGTCGCGCAGCTTCACGCCGAGCCGGAGCTCGAAAATTCCCGGATTGTTGACGTGGCCGCTTACGCCGAACAGCGTATGTCCGGCGGCGTTCTTCACGCCTTCATCGAGGAACCACTGTGCGCCGCGCGTTACGATCACCGGCACGTGCGAGAGCGTTTCGACGTTGTCGACGGTGGTCGGCTGGCCCCAGAGTCCGGCCTGCGCGGGGAAGGGCGGGCGTTTGCGCGGCTGGCCCTTGCGCCCCTCCATCGACTCGAGCATCCCGCTCTCCTCGCCGCAGATATAGGCGCCCGCACCCTGCTGGATCGTGATGTCGAAGCGGCGATTGAAGCCGAGCGCGTTGTCGCCGAGAATTTTTGCGTCATAGAGCGCGCGGATCGCGGCGCTCATCGCGGCGAATTCCTCGACGTATTCGCCGCGGATGTAGACAAAGGCCGCCGTGGACTCCATCGCCATCCCCGCGATCATGATTCCCTCCAGCGGCAGGAAGGGATTGCGCGACATGATCTGGCGGTCCTTGAAGGTGCCGGGCTCGCTTTCGTCGGCGTTGACCGCGAGATAGCGCGGGCGTGCGTCACGCGGCGGCATGAACGTCCACTTGAGGCCGGTGCCGAAGCCCGCGCCGCCGCGGCCGCGCAGGTTGGAATCCTTGACCAGCGCGGCGAGGTCCTTGGGCGCCATCGTGCCCGCCTTGGGCGCCGCCTCGAAGCCGCCGTGCGCGCGGTATTCGTCCAGCGTGAGCCGCTTCTCGGCGCCGGGCGGCAGCAGGTAGGCGTCGACGCCCGCCGGAACGCGCGAGATGATCGGCGCCGGCCGCCGCGCGGCCCGCGCCGTCGCGGGCGATTCGAGCAGGCTCGCGGCGAAATCCCTGGTCACGTTCTCCAGGTACGGATTGCGGTTCACCTGGAGCACCGGCGCGGTCGCGCACGACCCCAGACATTCGACTTCGGCGATCGCGAAGCGGCCGTCGGGCGTCGCAGTGCCCGCCTTGATTCCGAGCCGATGCTCGAGGTCGCGCACCACGCCGCGCGCGCCGCGGAGACAGCACGGCAGGTTGGTGCAGACCTGAATAACCGCCTCGGCGCGGGGCAGGTTGAAGAGCGAATAGAACGATGCGACCTCGGCGACTTCAGCGGGGCGCATCCCGAAGAGCGGCGCCAGCTCCGCGAACGCCTCGGAGCCGAGCGCGCCCAAATCGTCGCGGGCGAGGTAGATCGCCGCGAGCAGCGCGGCGCGCGGATTCGGAAAGCGCGCCTGCTCGGCGCGGATCTTTTCCCGGGTCTCAGCCGACAAGCCCATCGTGTCTCACGCCTGCGTGGTTCTCCGCGGCAGCGCCCTAGCGGTCGCACTCGCCGCCGATCATGTTGATCAGGTCGAAGGTCGGCACCACGTCGGCGAGCATCCCGCCGGTGATCATCTTCTCCAGCGCCGACATGTTGGAGAAGCTGGGCGCGCGGCAGCGGCATTTGTAAGGCTTGCCGGTGCCGTCGCTCACGATATAGAAGCCGAGTTCGCCGTTGGCGCCCTCGACCGCGTGGTAAACCTCGCCCGGCGGTATCAGCCCGCCCTCGGTGACCAGCTTGAAGTGATCGATCAGCTCCTCCATGCGGCCGAAGACCTTTCCTTTGCGCGGCCAGCGCACGCGCGGGTCGTCGGAGTTGACGGGCCCGGCCGGGATCTTTTCAAAGCATTGCGCGATGATGCGGCGGCTCTGGCGTAATTCCTCGAGCCGCACCAGGTAGCGATCGAAATTGTCGCTGTGCTCGCCGACCGGGATGTCGAAGTCCAGCTCCCCATACACCAGGTACGGCTGCACGCGGCGAACGTCGTAAGGTACGCCGCCGGCGCGGAGAAGCGGGCCGGTCACGCCGTGGGCGATCAGCGCCTCGGGCGCCATATGGCCGGTGCCTTCGACGCGTTCGCGAAAAACCGGATTTTGCGTAAGCAGCTTGTCGGCGTCGTCGAGCAGGGCGAGCGAACGATCCAGCCGCGCGGTGGCGAAGCGATCGAAGCCGTCGGGAAGGTCGGCCGATACGCCACCGATCCGGATGTAGTTGGTGGTGACGCGCGCGCCGCAGAGCGCGTCGAGCAGGTCGCACATCAATTCGCGCGCTTCGATCAGGTAGAGAAACGGCGTCATCGCCGCCAGCTCGAGCGCCATCGCGCCCAGGCACAGGTAGTGATCGCTCATGCGCGAGATCTCGCCCGCGATCACCCGGATAAAATCGCAGCGCGGCGGCGTGCGCAGATCCATCAGCTTCTCGACCGCGAGACAGTAGCCGACGTTGTTGAGCATCGGCGAACTGTAGTTCAGGCGGTCGGTGTACGGGATGTTCTGATAGTAGTAGCCGGTTTCGCACTCCTTCTCGAAGCCGCGATGGAGATAGCCGACCTGGATGTCGGCCTTGACCACTCGCTCGCCGTCGAGGTCGAGCACCATCTTGACCGTGCCATGGGTCGCCGGATGCGACGGGCCCATCTGCATCCGCATCGTCGGCGTATGCAGTTCGTCCGCGGCAACGGCGGGCGGCGCGTCAACGGGGACGGCGGGGTTCTTTGGCTCCTGGTCCGGCATAGGGCTCTATCGGTTGTTCGTCGTGCTTGGCGTAGTCCTTGCGCAGCGGATGGCCCACGAATTCGTCGTAGAGATAGATGCGGCGAAGGTCGGGATGGCCGTCGAAGCGGATGCCGTAGAGGTCGAAGGTCTCGCGTTCCAGCCAGTTGGCGCCCGCCCACAGCTCGGTCAGGCTCGCGATCGTCGGATCGTCCTCGGGCACGCGGCACTTGACGCGCAGGCGATGGAGCAGGCGGGTGGAGACCAGGTGATAGACCATCGCAAAGCGCGGAGCGTCGCCGCGCGCGGGCAGGTTCACTCGATGGCGCCACGGGGCGCGCTTGCGTACCAGGTTGTGATTGCGATCCCAGGTTTCCGGGGAGTTATAAAAGCCGTCGGGCTGGCCGAAATAATCGACGCAAGTGACGTCGAGAAGCATGTCGAAGTCGAGGTCCGGCGAGTTGCGCAGCGCGCGCGCCGCCTTGAGAAGGTTCGCGCGCGCGACATGGATACAGTCGTCGCCGCGAAAACTCTGATGGTCCTCGACCAGCGGGCCGAGCCGCTCGGCAACCTTCAGCAGCAGCGGCGACGGCTGCGGGGGCGGCGCAGGCGTTTTCGGTTCTTCGGCGGCGCTCATGGGTTTTTATTCATAGTGGCGGCGCAGAAAATCGGTTCGGGTCTTAAGCCGCTCCTGCGGCACGAGCAGGTCGGCCTTGTGCCAGAGCGAGCCACGGCGCGAGTAGGTTGCGATCTCGACCTCGCGGCTCATCACGATCGCCTCCTCCGGACAGGCTTCTTCGCACAGTCCGCAGAACATGCAGCGCGACATGTCGATGTCGAAGACTTCCGGATAACGCTCGACTTCGTCGGCGGTCTCGGCGGGGAAGATCGTGATGCAGGTAGTGGGACAGGCCCACTCGCAGAGCCCGCACGCGACGCATCGTTCCTTGCCGTTCTCCATCTGCACCAGCACCGGCATCCCGCGCATCGCGGGCGCGTGCACGAAGCGCTGCTCGGGAAAAAATACGGTGAAGTCCTGGCGGCCGCGCATGAAGCCGAAGAGATTGCGCAACAGATGGGCCATCGCGACCCACAGCCCCACCAGCACCGCCCTCAGCGACAGCGCCCCGACCAGGCCTGACGCCGGACGTGCGACCTTTACGACTCGAACCGCCATTTCGCTCGCGTCAATTATCCCAGATGTCAACCCGGAAGTTTAAACCGCCGGAGTTTCAACCGCACTATCAGTCTTACAGAATCGGCTCAGGCGGGCGATGGGCGCGTTGCGCTCGCCGCGTGCTCGCCCGCTCCCTGTCCAGCTCTGGTCGGCGCCCATCCGCCGCGGATCGCAAGCATCGCGGGAATCAGCGTCGCCATGCCGGCGACGGCCACCCACATCCACGCGGCCCATCCGTAATGGCTTGAAACATATGCGACCAGCGGGCCCGAGATCGCGATCCAGCCGCGATAGATCAACTGGAAGAACGACCATCCGCTCGCCTGCAGAGCAGGCGCGATATCCTCGAGCAGCTCCGAATATTGCGCGCACCACGGGATGAAGGCGAAGGCGACCAGCCCGCCGAGCAGAAACATGACCGCGCCCAACTGGAACGGCGGCAGCGGATTGGCGAACGTTTCAATCCACCAGATCAGCACCACCATCGAGGCGACCGTGCCGACGAGCACCAGGGGCTTGCGCATCCGCAGCTTGTCCGAGAGCCATCCGGCCGGCACCAGCATGAACAGGTTGAGCAGCCAGAAGTAGGACGCCATCTTGGCCGCTGCGGCCGGAGTGTAATGGAACGCCCGGTTGAACATCACCGGGAAGAATGTCTGGCTGGTGATCGACAGGGTCAGAAAGGCCACCGAGCCGACGACCAGGACCCACACTTCCCAATGGCTCAGCAGCTGTCTGAAAGCGGCGCTTCCGCTGGCCGGAACCTCCATCCTCACTTCGCGCAGGTGCTCGGCGGGATCGGCCGCGACCGCCGCTTCGCTCTCGACGATCGTCAGGCGCAGGTTCGGGTGCAGATCCTTGAGCCACAGCAGGACCGGGACGTACATCAGGATCGACAACAGCCCCATGATCCAGATCTGCGATTGCCAGGTGCCGAAGATCGGCAGCGTCACGCCGCTGATGAAATTCCACAGGAAGATGCATCCTACGGCGCCCACCGTAAGCAGGCCGAAGGCGGCGCCGCGGCTGACGCGCGGCGACATGTCGCGGGTAAGGCCTCCGAGGGCGCCCCACATCAGCCCGGCGGTAAGATTCATCGCGCCGCGGACTATCACGAACGACCAGAACCCGGTCATCAGCAGGTTGGCAAAGGTCAGTACGATGATGATCGCGAGGCACACGTCGATGACGATAATGCGGCCGTGACGATCCGCGAGCGGTCCGCCGATCATCGCCGACGCGCCCGACAGCAGCACCGCGAAAAATAAAAAGCCGGTAAAGTCTTCCAGGCTGAAGTGCAGCGTCGGAATCCACAGCGGCAGCAGCGGCGCGAACTGGAATTCGTAAAACGAGACGATCGTCGCGAGCACGGTAAGCAGCAGCATCGCCCAGCGATGCGCGCCGACCGGATAGGTCTCGAGCGTGCGATGGGTCGCGACGTAGCCCTTGAGGCTTCCCGCTTCGGAAACGGCTGCGCTCGCCATAGCCTTTGCTCCCCCTGCGGCTTGCGCCGGCGCGCGGCGCCGGTCGGCAAGCACAGAGTGCGTCAATTGATCGTCCGACGGCAAGCGCTTCAGCGCACGCTGGAACTCTGCGCACCGGCGCCATTCAAGAGCGCGCCGCTGGCCCCCAAGGTCTCCAGCGAAAACCCGGCGAACCGCGGATCCGCCCGTCGCATTGGCGCCCACATCGCGTCGGGATCGAAACGGCGCTCGCCGCCGTCGATCGCGTTGAGCAGACGGGTAAAAATCTCGCCGTCGCCGAGCCATCCCGGCGCCGTCTCGATCGCCTGGTAGATGCGCTGCACGCGCCCGGCGTGATTGATGAACGAGCCGTCCTTCTCGGCGAAGGTGGTGGCGGGTAATACCACCGCCGCCGCCGCCGCAAGGCGGGGGTCGAGCCTCAAGCTTTGCACGATCAGCAGTTCGAGCCGCCCCAGGATCGCTACGGTCGCCGCGAGACGTTCGGGCGCAAGCGTGTCGAGCAAATCCTCGCCGCAAAGATACAGCCCTTTGATCTCGCCGGCTTCCAGAGCTCGCGTGAGCTCGCCGAGCCCGTCGTCCTCGCCGCTCACCAGGCCCAGCTCGCGCACGCCGCGCGCGTTGGGCGCTTTTTCGGTCTTGATCAAAAAATCGTCGGCCGCGCGCTTGCGCACGGCCATCGCGGCCTTGCCCGCACCGGCGGCGCGCAGCAGCTCCCCGAAGCGGAAATTCTCCTCGAGCGTCAAATGGGGCGACACGACCGCCCCGAGCGCGCCATCTCCATGGCGTGCCTTGAGCGCGGCGATCGCGGCCGCTGCGGTTGCGATCGCGCCCTGCCAGGTGGCTTGCGCCAGCGCTCCGTTCTCGGCGACCATCGGCGAGCGCAGGCGCTCAGGGGCATCGACCGGCTTGTATTCCAGGCGCCCGGGGTCGCACATCCAGGTGTCGTTGACCGCGTCGTTGCGCCGCGGAGTCAGCCGCCAGATGCGGTTGCGATGCTCCGAGATCATGATGTTGCAGCCGTTGGAGCAGCCGGGACATATGCTGGCGGTTTCCTGGAGAAACCAGACGCGGATGCGATGATGGAAGTCCTTGCTTTCGAGCGCGCCGACCGGGCAGATGTCGGCGGTGCAGATCGAGTAGTTGTTGTCGAGGCGGCGATCGTGGATGTCGAGGACCGAGCGGTCGCCGAGGTTGAAGACCGCGAGCTCGCCGGTCTTGCTGATCTCGCGGCAAAAGCGCACGCAACGCCGGCACAGGATGCATCGCTCCTGGTCGAGCAGCATGCGCTCGCCGATATCGATGCGTTTCTGATGCTTGCGGCGCGGATCGAGCGTCCGCGCATGACGGCTCCCAAAGCGCATCGCGTAATTCTGCAGCCAGCACTCGCCGGCCTTGTCGCAGATCGGGCAGTCCAGCGGATGGTTTACGAGCAGGAGTTCGAGCACACCGCGGCGCGCCAGCGCGACTTCCGGATCCGCGGTGTTCACCACCATCCCGTCGCGCACCTGGGAGTTGCACGAGATCTGCAGCTTCGGCATCCCCTCGATCTTGACCTGACATAGCCGGCAACTGCCGTCGATGCTGAGCTTGGGATGGTAGCAATAGTGCGGAAGATCCATTCCCGCATCGAGCATCGCCTGCAAAAGCGGCGTGCCCTCGGGCGCCTCGAGCGGGCGGCCGTCGACCGTGAGCTTCACGGTTTTGGGGGCGGCGGCGGCGGCCTTCGCCGGGTTAATCGAGCTTGCGTCCGCTGCCATGGAGCGTGGACCAGAGTTGCGGCTGGCGTTCGTTCTGGACGCGGTACTGCAGTTTGATCAGTCCGTCGAGCACGGCCTCGGGACGCGGCGGGCATCCGGGAATGTAGAGGTCCACGGGGATTATGCGGTCGATACCCTGGAGCACGGCATAGTTGTCGTAGGGGCCGCCCGAACTGGTGCAGGCGCCGAACGAAACCACCCATTTCGGCTCCGCCATCTGCTCCCACACGCGGCGCAGAATCGGAGCCTGGCGCTGGGTGATGGTGCCGACGACGAACAGCAGATCGGCCTGACGCGGAGTGAAGCGCGGCAGCGCGGCGCCGAAGCGGTCGATGTCGTAGCGCGGACCCGCGACCGAAAAATATTCCATTCCGCAGCACGCAGTGACGAAAGGGTAGGTGAAAAAGGAATATTTGCGGGCCCACTGCACGGCGTCGTGCAGGCGCGTCAGCGCGAAGCTTTCGGGGAAGGCCGCGCTCTCGTCGTTGAGCGAGTGCCGCGCGATCGCGCCGCGCACCATGAAGGCCGAAAATCTGCGTCGCCGGTCAGCCATGTCGAAGATTCTTGCCCCCCGCCTCAAACCATACTTTCGCGAAACGGCGGTCGAGGGCAAGGCCGGACCGGTTGCGATCGGAGAATGAATCGAAAACGGCCGGCGCGCCGATCGGACGGCGCCGCGCGCTACTGGCCGCGGCTGCGTTTTTCGCGCTCGGCCAACTCGAGGTCGAAGTCGACCATCATCTCGACCAGTTGCTGGAAATTCACCCGCGGCTTCCATCCCAGCACGCGCCGCGCCTTGGACGCGTCGCCCTGCAGCAGGTCAACCTCGGCCGGCCGCAGATACCGGGGGTCGGTCTGTACGTACTTGTGCCAATCGAGCTTCAGCCGATCGAACACGCGCTCGAGGAACTCCTGCACCGAATGGGTTTCGCCGGTGGCGACCACGTAGTCGTCGGGCTGTTCCCGCTGCAGCATCATCCACATCGCCTCGACGTAGTCGCCGGCAAAGCCCCAGTCGCGGCGCGCGTCGAGGTTGCCGAGCGCGAGGCTGTCCTGCAGGCCCAGCTTGATGCGGGTGGCGCTGCGGGTGATCTTGCGGGTGACGAAATTCTCGCCGCGCCGGGGCGATTCGTGGTTGAACAGGATACCATTGGCGGCGAACAGCCCGTACGCCTCGCGGTAATTGATCGTCTGCCAGTGCGCGTAAACCTTGGCGCAGGCGTATGGGCTCCGCGGATGAAATGGCGTCGTCTCGCGCTGCGGTACTTCGGCCACCCGCCCGAACATCTCCGACGAACCCGCCTGGTAGTAGCGCGCCGCGCGCCCGTGGCGCTTGTTGTGATCGCGCAGCGCCTCCAGCAGCCGGAGCGCGCCCAAGCCGACCACGTCGGCGGTGTATTCAGGCTGGTCGAAAGAGATGCGCACGTGAGATTGGGCGGCCAGATTGTAAACTTCGTCGGGCCGGACCTGCTCGATGATCGCGCGCAGCCCCGTGCCGTCGCCCAGATCGCCGTAGTGCAGCTGGAGGGGCGAAGGGCCGTGGCCGAAACCCTTGCGCATGTGGTCGATACGCCCGGTGGCGAAGCTCGAGGTCCGGCGCACGACGCCGTGCACTTCGTAACCCTGCTTGACCAGAAATTCCGCGAGGTAAGAGCCGTCCTGCCCGGTAACCCCGGTTATCAGTGCAACTTTGGCCATGGCTTCCCTGTGTTCCGGTCCGATTCCGTTCAGTCGCCGCGAACGAGGCGATGAGAATCGCTGTCGAAGTGCTGGGTGGAAAATTCGAACAATTCGGCGTCCTCCAGCGCTTCCATCTGATGCACCAGTCCCTGCGGAACGTCCATGCACTCGCCGGCGACGAGCTCGAACTCTTCGAGGGTCTCGGCCTCGGGCGATTCCTTGACCCGGATTTTCAGCCGGCCCGTGCGCAGGTAGAAGGACTCGTTTTTAATCTTGTGAAAGTGCAGCGAGCAGCGCTTGCCCTTTTGAATTTCGAGGATCTTGCCGCAGTAAAGATCGCCGTTCACGATCCAGACTTCGCGTCCCCAGCCCTTGGGCACGATCTTCACTGGTTTCCGCGCACGGTTCATAACCTTTCCCAATCCCTTTTCAGCGCTGATCCCGCGCGCCCCTGCCATACGCCTAAACACGGTAGCGGGCAGCCCCGCCCCTTCTACAATGCCAGAAGATGACAAGACGCACTACCGTCCCCGGGTCTGCTTGGGCCGAACCACAGCCTGTCGGCAAGGTGATGTTTCAGTACCGGACAATTCTCTTATGCGGCCGAGGGCCGCGCGACGGCGGGCGCCGCAGACTCTGCGACCACTCCCTTTCCGGCGCCGTTGTCGCTGGCATTGGCCAGGCCAGGAACGAATTCATTGACCCCGATAGAGAAGCGCTGGAGCGGCAAATGATGGGCATCGGCAAAGGCCTTGACTATCGCCAGCCGGTCTTCGCTAATGCCGTCGGCGGCGATCAGCATCCAGTGAAACCCGGTCGCCAGGTAGATTCGCGACAGATCGTCAAGCGCCGAGCACCTGGTGGCCATGGACCAGCTTGCCTTCCTTGAACGCGTCGTCGTCGACGAAGCCGACCAACCGCATCCTGCGATCCTTGCCGCTGAAGATGTAGAAGTTGAAGAACAGGAAGCCGCCGAGCGTCCCCCCCCGCCGCGAGCGCCGCACAAGCCAGCCCGAGGTCACGGGACCACCATGCGACAACCCCTATTGCACCCGTCGCGGCAATTCCGACCCCGGCGGCCAATCCGTCGAGCCCGTCAATCAGGTTGAAGGCGTTGATCACCGCGACCATGAAAAAGCCCGCGAGGGCAAGGTTAACCAACGGCCATCGCGTGACCTCGGGCGCAGCCGGCGCGGCCCAGAGGAAAAACGCGACCACCATCAGCTGCGCGAGCAGTTTGCGCGAGGGTGTGAGCGCGACCGCATCGTCCAGGACGCCGACCGTCAGTAACGCCACCATCCCGGCCGTCAGCCAGTACGGCAACTCGCCCACAAGGCCGAGCGCTGCAATCACCGCGAGCACAATAGCCACACCGCCCAGCACCGGCGTCGGCTCCGGTTGGCCGGATTCCTCGCAGGGCGAAGCTATGAGGTTGAAGCGCAGCGCAAGCGCCTTAGCCGCAGGCGTCAACGCAACGACCAGCGCGAACGCCGACGCGGCACAAATGGCGAGCTTCTCGGTGGCGGTCATCGGTCCAATTCAGCCGATCACGATGCTCGATTCAGCGAGAAAAAGAGCAGTTTTGCAGAATGGACAAAGTCGCTCAACGCACCCATACTCCGCATAAACGTGCGCTCTATCGCAAGAAGAGGACTTCGCATCGATGTGTTGCTGCGCATTTTAGGCGCATATAAGAGGCTTCAATATAACTCAAACTATTATATGATGCAATGCAGCCCGTAGGCGAGCCGAACCGCCGCTCTTTCATCGAGCGCTCTTCGGCCGGCAAGAGGCCGCGCGAGAGGCGTCCTGGGAGAACGGGAAGGGATGCCCTAATCCGGGCGCAGATCGTCAGTCAGCGCTTCTGCCAGTGGGGCTTGGACGAGGGCGCGCACAGCGAGATGCGGATGGTCCGCTTCGACCGCGACCTTGCCCGCGGCCGCCAGATCGCCAAACCGAGTCGCATCCGCGCCGAGCGGGAAGGCGATGAACTGGACCGCGCTTATCTGATCCGGCGACATTTGTCGTTCATCGAAGCGCGCGCCGATGCGCTGTCCGTCAAGAACGATCCAAATATGGCGTTCGAGTCCGAGCAGGCGCGGAAGCTCGACGTCGCGTTCGGCCGGGTCGGCATACTCGATGAGCAGGGTGGCGGAGAGTTCGCCGGGACGCGGGAGGAGTTCGTTGTAGTTTTCGACCTCGGCGTTAATCGCGGCGTCCTCGAAGATGCGCTCGGTGCGCAAAATCTCCTGGATTTGATACCAGATCGTCTGGCGGTTTTCGAACAGTAGCGTGAGATGCGGGCCGACCGCGAGGCGCCGTCGCGCCTTCTCGGCGATACAGAGCGGGCGGAGTAGGGCGCGCACACGGTCATACGTCGTAAGCGGCAGAATTTCGTGCGGAGTTATCGGCTTCACGGCTTGACTCCTGCTTCACTCTTGGGCGGCGGGCGGCTCCGGCGGCGGCACGAGCCTCGTGAAGCCGTCGGCCTCGTAAGCGCGCGCGAGGATTTCGACCGGATTGAGCGGGCGCACGCCGATCGCCTGTTCGATCTGGATCGCGGCGAGCGGACAGTCCGTGGCCAGCACTTCGGCCTCGGCGTTCTTCATTCCGTCGAACGCCTTTGTGCCCCACTTCATCGAGAGCTCGAAGTACTCCTTCTTCATCGCCCAGGTGCCGTCGTGCGCCGTGCACGCGTCAACGGTCACGACCTCGGCGCCCGGGATCGAGCGCACGAGATCGCGCGAGCGCAGGCCGATGTTCTGGGCTTTGAGATGACAGGGCACGTGATACGCGACCTTGCCCGGCGTGGTGCGAAAATCGCGATCGAATTTTCCCTCGCGCCGTAGCGCATAGAGCAGTTCGTGCGGATCGGCGACGGCGGCGGCGAATTCACGCGCTTCGGCGCTGTCGAGCAAGTGCGGGTATTCACTGCGCATCATCAGCGAGCAGGTCGGATTGATCGCGGCGACGCGGTAGCCCTGGCGCACCAGCGGCAGCATCGAGTCCACGTTGGCGCGCGCGAGCTTCTGCGCAAAGGCGACCTCGCCGCCGTCGAGCGCCGGCATCCCGCAGCAGTTCTGCCCGGGCGACGCGATCGCGCATCGATTGCGCCCAAGCACCGAGACCAGCGCCCGTCCGGGCGCGGGATTGTAATAGTTGACGAAGCAAGTGTGGAAGATCGCGACCTTGGCCGCGGGCTCGGGCGGCGCAGGCGGAAGGCCTGTGCGCTTGAGCCACGCCTCGAAGGTCTCCTCGGCGAACTCGGGCAATTGCTTGGCGCGCGAGATGCCAAGCAGCTTCTCCATCATCGCACGCTGAAAGGGACTGCGGCAGGCCCAGTTGGCGAGCTTCGGAACGATGCTGCCGAGCTTGCCCAGCCGATCCGGATTACCCAGCATCTTCTCGCGCCTGCCGACGCCCTTCTCCCGGCCCTCGACCGCGCGCGCGCGCAGCATCAGGCGCGGAAAGTCGAGCTGGAACTCGTGGCCGTCATGCGGCGTGTAGGGGCATCGCACCTCGCACAGCTTGCAGCCGTAGCACAGATCGACGACCCGGCGCGTTTGCGCCACGCCCAGGCTCCGCACGTCGCCGTCCGTGGCGTCGAGCGCGTCAAACAACTGCGGGAACGAGGGACACAGATTGAAACACAGCCTGCAACCCGCGCAGATGTCGAAGACGCGCTCGATTTCCTGGTCGAGTTTCGCGCGCTCCCAGTACCTGGCCTCGTTCGGATTATATGAAAGTGCGTCGGTCGGTTGGGACTTGATCCGTTGCATTTGGATTAAACGCTTCCCAGACGGTAGATCGAGGTCGCGGCGTCAACGTCTTTCAGACCCGCGGCGGTTTGCACCCGACGAACAGCGGCCCGCCGGATGCTGGTCGGCGTCCGGCGGGCCGGGATCACGGCAATCACGATAGCATGCGGCGGGTCGCCGGCGTGCCCGTACGCGCCGCACCCTCGCATGGCTCCGGCGCTGCTACAGCGTGCTCGTGGCCTTCTGGAAGCGGCCGGCGTGAGATTTCTCGGCCTTGGCGAGGGTCTCGAACCAGTCCGCGACCTCTTCAAAGCCCTCTTCGCGAGCGGTCTTCGCCATTCCCGGATACATGTTGGTGTATTCGTAGGTCTCGCCGTGAACGGCCGACTTCAGATTGGCCATGGTGTCGCCGATCGGCTGGTCGGTGGCGGGATCGCCCACCTGCTTGAGATAGTCGAGGTGTCCATGAGCGTGCCCGGTCTCGCCCTCGGCAGTGTCACGGAAGAGCCCCGCGATTTCCGGCTGGCCTTCGACGTCGGCAACCTTGGCGAAGTACAGGTAGCGCCGATTGGCCTGACTTTCGCCGGCAAAGGCTTCCTTAAGGTTGGTGTGCGTCTTGGTGCCCTTAAGATTCTTCATGCTGATATCTCCTGAACGCGTGTGTTGTTAATGGCGGGCGGCGCGATTGGCGCGCGCGTCGCCGCCGCGGCTTGAATCGACACGAATTTGTCCGCCCTACCGGATGATAATTATTATCATCCGGTTCGAGCGAGCGTCAAGCCGCGAACCGGACCGGCGCCATGGCGGCAAGAAGCAAAAGTGGCGCGGGCGCGCCCGACATTACCGCGTATCCGATCGCGTAGCGCGCGCGAACGCGAGATCCGCCGCAGCGGCCTGCGCGGCAGTCGCCAAAATTGTGGCGAGGGCCAGTCTCTATCGCGACGCTATCGCACGCGGCGGGCCCGCCGGCGCGGGACTCAACTCGCGCTCGAGCGCCTCGCTATCGGCGGCGGACAGACTGAAGTAGCGCGCTTCCGGATGATGAAACACCATCGCGCTCACCGAGCTCTCGGGGTCCATCATGAAGCCCTCGGTGAGCTTGAGGCCGATCGCGTGTTTGTCGACTTCGAGCAGGCGGAAGAGCTTTTCCTGATCTTCAAGGCGCGGGCAGGCCGGGTATCCGAATGAGAAGCGCTTGCCGTGATAGTGCGCCTGATGCAGCTCCTTCATCGTGATTCCCGGCGGATCGCCGAATCCCCACATCTGCCGGATCTTCTGATGCAGCAGCTCGGCGAAAGCCTCCGCCCCTTCGAGAGCGAGGATTTGCAGGATGTGCGAGCGCAGGTATTCACCGCGCTCCTTCCATTCCTCGGCGAGAGCGCGCACGCCCGTGCCGATCGTGGTTACGAACATGCAGACGTAGTCGGTCTTGCCCGATGAGCGCGGAGAGATGTAGTCGGCAAGGGAGAGTCCCGGCTCGTCGCTCTGGCGGCCGAAGGTCAGGCTCTCGAGCACCGTCTTGCCGTCGGACGAATATACCATCACGGTGCGGTCGCCGTCCGAGCGTGCGGGGAAGAATCGATAGATCGCGCTGGCCCCGATGTCCGCGCGCGCGAGCATCACCTCTTCGACCGCGGCGACCGCCGCGCTCAATTCCTGCGCCCGCGCCTCGCCCGCGGCGAGCGCGGCTTCGTAGTTGCGCAGCCCCAGGTGGCGTGTATAGAGCATCACCGGGTTGATGTAGCGGAAGATCTCGGCGAGGTCGTAGCCGCGGAGAACGTGGGGCTTCAAATCGGGCGGCAGCGGAATTTCGACGTCCTGGCGCACGCTCGAGGCGCGGGGGCCGGCGCGCGGCGCAGGCGCCGCGGGTTTGCCCGCGCTCGCGAGCAGCCTTTGCGTTTCGGCCTCCAGGCTTTTGCGCAGCGCGGCGCACCGTTCTTCATCCATCAGTTGATTGGCCAGGTCGAGCCCTTCCATCGCGTCGTTGGCGTAGGCGACCAGTCCTTCGTACTCGGGCGCGATCTTCATCCGCGTGAAGCGCGCCGATAGCGCGGCCCCGCCGACCAGCATCGGGCACCGGATGCCCGCGCTCTTCAAGTCCTGCGCCGTCGCCACCATCATCTGCGCCGACTTCACCAGAAGCCCGGAGAGCCCGATGACGTCGGGGCGATGCTCGTTACAGGCTTTGATCAGCTCCTCGGGCGGCACCTTGATGCCGAGATTGACGACCCGGTAGCCGTTGTTGCTGAGAATGATGTCGACGAGGTTCTTGCCGATGTCATGGACGTCGCCCTTGACGGTTGCCAGCACGATCGTCCCGCGCCTCGCGCTTTCGGCCTTCTCCATGTGCGGCTCGAGATGGGCCACCGCGGCCTTCATCGCCTCGGCCGACTGCAGCACCTCGGCCACGATCATCTGGTTGGCGTTGAACAGCCGCCCGACCTCGTCCATCCCCTGCATCAGCGGGCCGTTGATGATCTCGAGCGCCGAGCGCGAGCCGAGCGCCTCGTCGAGGTCCTCGAAGAGCCCTTCCTTGGAGCCTTCGAGGATGTAGAGTCCGAGCCGCTCATCCAGTGGCAGCGCGCGCCTCTGCTCGACGTTGGCCTTGGCCTTGCGCGCGCGGAAGTAGCCCGCGAAGGCCGCGATCGGGTCTTCGCCGCGCCACCAGATCAAGTCCTCGGCGAGGCGCCGCTCCTCTTCGGGCACCGCATGGTAACGCTCGAGCTTCTCGGAGTTGACGATCGCGAGGTCCAGCCCGGCCTGCACGCAGTGATAGAGCATCACCGAGTTAAGCACCTCGCGTCCCGCCTCGGGCAAGCCGAAGGAGACGTTGGAGATGCCGAGCACGGTCTTGCAGCGCGGGAGCGCAGCCTTGATGAGCGCGATGCCCTCGATGGTCTCGACGGCGGAGCCGATATAGTTCCGGTCGCCGGTGCCGACGGGGAACACCAGCGGATCGAAAATGATATCCTCGGGTTCGACGCCGTAGCGTTCGGTCAGGAGCCGGAACGAGCGTTCGGCGATCGCGAGTTTGCGTGCGCGCGTGATCGCCTGCGCCTGCTGCTTGTCCTCGTCGATGCAGCCGACGACCAGCGCCGCGCCGTAGCGTCGCGCGATCGGCACCACGCGCTGAAACCGGTCCTCGCCGTCCTCGAGGTTGACCGAATTGATGATCGACTTGCCCGGGGCGCGCTTGAGCGCCTCTTCGAGCGCGGCCGGGTCGGTCGTATCGATCATCAGCGGAACTTTGACTTTCTTGACTTCAATTTCGAGAAACCCGGTCAAGTCCGCGATCTCGTTGCGGTCCGGGTCCTGCAAGCAGACGTCGAGCACGTGGGCGCCGCGGCGCACCTGCAGGCGGCCGACCTCGGCCGCCTCCTCGAACTTGCCCCCCGCGATCAGCCGCTTGAACTTGCGGCTCCCCAGCACGTTCGTGCGCTCGCCCACGATCACCGGGCGCGTGTTCTCGTCGATCACAAGCGCCTCGATTCCCGAGACTGCGGAACGGCGGAGGCTCGACGGCTTGCGCGGCCGCTTGCCCTCGGCCATCCGCGCGAGCGCGCGGATATGCTCGGGCGTGGTCCCGCAGCATCCACCGATCAGATTGACCCATCCGGCCTCGACGAAGCGCTCGAGCTTGTGCGCGAGGGAGTCGGGCGACTCGTTGTAGCGGCCCTCCTCGTCGGGCAGGCCCGCATTGGGTACGCAGGCGACGTCGAAGCGGCAGATTTCCGAGAGGGTGCGCAGATGGTCGGTCATGAAATCGGGGCCGGTTGCGCAGTTGAGGCCCATCCAGATGAGCGCGCGATTGGCGAGCGAGGTGTAAAAGGCCTCGATGTCCTGCCCCGCCAGCAGCGTGCCCATCGTCTCGATCGTGCCCGAGACCGCAAGCGCAACCTCGACACCGGCATTTGCCAACGCGCGCTCGATTCCGATAAGCCCGGCCTTGCAGTTGAGCGTGTCCTGCACCGTCTCGAGCAGCAGCAGATCGACGCCGCCTTCGATCAGACCCTCGGCCTGTTCCTGGTAGGTGTCCGCCAGCTGCTCGAAAGTGATTCCGCCCGTGACCGAGATCGCCTTGGTCGTCGGTCCCATCGAGCCCGCTACGAAGCGCGGCCGCCTGGGCGTGCTGGCGGCGTCGGCCGCGGCGCGCGCGACCGAAGCGGCCAGGCGATTGATTTCGCGCGCTTGCCCGGCGAGTCCGTACTCGGCCAGCACGACCGAGGTCGCGCCGAAGGTGTTGGTCTCGATAATGTCGGCGCCGGCGTCGAGGAAACTCTCGTGCAGTTCGCGGATCTTGTCGGGAACCGTGCGTACGAGGTTTTCGTTGCAGCCCTCGAGCTGCGGGCCGCCGAAGTCGGCGGCCGACAGATGCATGTTCTGGATGGAGGTGCCGGCGGCGCCGTCGATAATGACGATCTGCGCGGCCATCAAGTCGCGCAAAAGCCTGATTCGGTTTGCGGTGCTTCTCATGGATGGGGGAAGAGGCTCGATGGCCTCTGTCGTCAGCCTATCCGAGCGAAGCGTGACGGGCAATTTCGACCGGAACGATGCGCGATCGTTTTGTATTTAGCCCTTGACTGCTGTAACGGATCGGTTTGCTGCCCCGTTTGTTCGGACGATGCCGCACTGAGACAAGGAGAGACGACGATGATCACGGCCTGGCTTTCGATCTTGGACGCGATACTTGCCGTACTGCTCCTGGGAATCGGCGTCGTAGCCGCCCATCTAGGGCTGGTTCCGCCGATGACCGGCTTTCTCGCTTTTCTGCTGAGCTTTGCCGTCGGGGTGCTGGCGATGCTCTTCGGCCTCATCGGTATCGCGCGCACCGCCGCGCCCGCGCGCAGGCCCGGGCGGCCCAAGGCCGTAGGCGGTTTCGTGCTCGGTCTGCTGGTCGCCGTCCCGGTTGGCTTGACGATGTGGCGCTGGATGTCGATGCCGTATCCCGAGATCAACGACATCACCACCGACTACGACAACCCGCCGGAGTTCGTTAAACCGCCGGATATGGCGGCGGACTCGATGAAGTACGACCGCGCCAAGTTCCAGCCCGTGCAGAGCAACGAATACCCGAAGCTCGATCCGCTGCGGCTCGACGAGAAGCCCGAAGACGCGTTCGCCAAGGTGAAAGCCGCGGCCAACACGTATCCGGGATGGGTAATCGTCTTCGTCGATCCGGCTACGCATACGATCGAAGGCGTCGAGACCTCGTATCTCTTCCGCTTTCGCGACGATTTCGTGATCCAGGTGCGCCCGGGCTCCAATCCCGACAGCAGCTTGGTTGAGATGCGCTCGCGCTCGCGCGACGGGAAGGGCGACTTCGGCGTCAACTACAACCGGATCCGCGGGTTCTTCGCGATGCTGAAGCCGGGCGGCGGCGAGGCCGCGCCGGCGTCGCCGTCGTAGTGCGATCGCCGCTGCCGCGTGGCCGTCGTGCGGCCGCCGACCTGCCCGATGCGGGTGCTGCGCTCCTACGGACGTAGCGCCCGCATCAGGCGGCGCACCGCGGCCTCGCGCGCCTCGTTGACCGGGTTGACGAACACGATCGCCGTGCCGATGCCCGGCGCGCTCAGCTCGGCCAGCCGCTCGCGCACCCGCCCCTCCGATCCGACCAGCAGCGTCGCGTCGATCATCGGGTCGCTCACCGCGGCGAGTGCGGCGGCGGCGTCGCCGCGCGCCGCGCGTATCACCGCAATCTCGCGCTCGAAACCGGCCTTCGCCATCATGTTGCCGTAAAACCGCAGAGCTCCGTAGCGCGACAGCAGCGTGCGCGCCGGTCGGCGCGCCGCTTCGAGGTCGTCGGCGATGAACGCGGTCGCGAACAGCACCGGCTCGACCGCGGCCGGCTCGCGGCCGGCCGCGCGCGCCCCTTCCGCGACTTCGCCGAGCGCCTCGCGCACCCGCGCGGGCGGAAAGAAATTGAAAATCACGCCGTCGGCGATCTCGCCCGCCATCCGCACCATCGGGCGCGAAACGCCGGCAAGATAGAGAGGCAGCTTGCCGCTGATCTTCGGCCCGGTGCCGCCGCCCTCGAGCATCTTGCGCAGCGTCACCACCGTCTCGCGCATCTTCGCCATCGGCTGCCCCATTTCGATCCCGAGGCGCGAGTTGCCCTCGCCGTGGCCGGTGCCGAGGCCCAGGATGAAGCGTCCGCCGGTAAGCTGATGGACGGTTGCGGCCTCGTTGGCGAGCAGCGCCGGATGGCGCAGGTAGATGTTGGTGATCGCGGTGCCGAGCCCGATGCGCCGCGTCTGCATTCCCAGCGCGAGCGAACAGGCGAGCGAGTCGTTATTCGCCTCGGTCATGAAGACCGCGGTATAGCCCATATCTTCGGCCTCGCGCGTCCACTCGATGACCTTCTCGAGCGGACTGTCGGGCATTATTGAAAAGGCAAGAGCGACCCTGGTTTTCTGCATCTTGTCGGCCTCAATTCAGATGATTCAACATACTCAAAGCTAAAGTCAGTCGGCGAGTTGCGCCCAGGTCGGGGCGTGATCGCTCGCTTTCTCCCAGCCGCGAACCTCGCGATCGACACCTGCAGCGACGAGCCGCGGCGCAAGGGAGGGACTGAGCAGAAGATGATCGATGCGCAGCCCGCGATCGTTCCCGAAATGATTTCGAAAGTAATCCCAGAAGGTATATATGCGCTCCTCGGGATGCATCTTGCGCAGCGCGTCGGTCCAGCCGCGCGCGAGCAGCCGGGCGAAGGCCTCACGCGACTCGGGCCGGAACAAAGCGTCATCGACCCAGCGTTCCGGCGCGAAGACGTCGAGCTCGGTGGGAATCACATTGTAGTCGCCGGCCAGAACAACCGGGGAATTCTGGGCGAGGAGCGTCTCGGCGTGGTCCTCGAGCCGGCGGAGCCATCCGAGCTTGTAATCGAACTTCGGCCCGGGCGCGGGATTGCCATTGGGGAGATAAAGGCATCCGACGAGCACGCCCCCGGTCTGTCCCTGGATTCTTCCCTCGATATAGCGGCTATGCAGATCATCCGGATCGCCCGGCAAGACGCGGCGAACCTCCACCGGATCGGCGCCGCGCGCAAGGATCGCGACGCCATTGAAGCTCTTCTGGCCGTGCCAGATGACGCCGTAGCCCGCCTCGCGAATCGCGGCCTCGGGAAACCGGTCGTGCGGGATCTTGAGTTCCTGAAGGCACGCGACGTCGGGCCTGGCTTCGGCGAGCCAGCGCAGAAGGTTCGGCAGGCGCGCGGTAATGCCGTTCACGTTGAAAGAGGCGATCTTCAATAGTCCGTCTTTCCTTCTACAATTATCCTCGTCTGCGACAGCTACGATCGCAAAGCTCCCCGCCGCTCGCCGCCCGCGATCGTTAGCCGGAACGCCGGTGGCTGCGCAACCGGCTTGACCGCTCTCGCCGCCCGGCGCGATAAGAGAACGGACGATTGCCGATAAGCCGGCCGATTGGTCCGCTTGAGCTTTTAAGATGGAGAGTTTCGATTTCATAGTCGTGGGCTGCGGTATCGCGGGCGCATCGGCCGGATATGAACTGGCGGCGCATGCGCGAGTCCTGGTGCTCGAGCGCGAAAGCCAGCCCGGCTACCATACGACCGGCCGCTCCGCGGCGCTCTTCGTCCAGACCCACGGTCCCGCGGTGATTCGCGCGCTGAGCCGCGGCGCGAAAAACTTCTTTCTCAACCCGCCCGCCGGATTCACGGAACATCCATTGCTGACCGAGCGCGGGATGCTGCTGATCGGGCGCGGCGACCAGTCCGATTTGCTCGAAAAGAGTTTTGCGCAGTCCTCGCGGCACATCGCCGGCGTGCGCCGACTCGACGCGAAGGGCGCCTGCAGCCTCGTGCCGCTGCTGAGAGAAGACTACCTCGCCGGCGCCGTGCTCGATCCCGAAGCGATGGACATGGACGTGCACGCGATCCACTGGGGATTCATCGGGGGGATGCGGGCGCGCGGCGGCCGACTCATAACCGGCGCCGAGCTGACTGGTCTCTCACGCGAGGGCGACAAGTGGAGCGTGCGGACCGCAGCCGGCGATTTCGCCGCGCCGGTCGTGGTCAATGCGGCCGGTGCATGGTGCGACGTGGTCGGCGCGATGGCCGGCGCGGCGCCGATCGGTCTCGTGCCCAAGCGGCGCACGGCATTTATTTTCGATCCGCCGCCCGGCGCGCAGATCGCCAAATGGCCCTCGGTGATCGACGTCGGCGAAGAATTCTATTTCAAGCCCGACGCGGGCAAATTCCTCGGCTCGCCGGCCGATCAGACGCCGATGGAACCGTGCGATGCGCAGCCCGACGACTTCGACGTCGCGGTCGCGGTGGACCGGATTCAGCGCGCGGCGCGAATTCCGGTAACACATATCAACCGCAAATGGGCAGGCCTGCGCTCGTTCGTCGCCGACGGATGCCCGGTCGTCGGTTATGACCCGCGGGTCGCGGGATTCTTCTGGCTGGCCGGCCAGGGCGGGTATGGAATCGAGACCTCGCCGTCGATGGGGCGGCTTTGCGCGAGCCTCGCGCTTGGCCACGGCGTTCCCTCCGATCTTGCCGCGCAGGGTGTGACCGAAGCCGTTCTATCGCCGACGCGAATCACGCGCGAGCAGCTTTAGATATGAGCACCGATCGCTGGGACATCGTCATCCGCGGCGCGCGGATCTTCGAGGGCACGGGCGCCCCGCCGTTTCATGGCAGTCTCGCGGTGTGCGGCGATCGAATCGCGGCGGTAGGTGAAATCGAGAGCGCGGCGGCGCTCGAGATCGACGCGCGCGGCCTTGCGCTCGCGCCAGGCTTCATCGACGTTCACAGCCACGACGACTTCGCGGTGCTGGCCACGCCCGCGATGGACTTCAAGCTGATGCAGGGCGTCACCACGGAAGTGGTCGGCAACTGCGGGATGGGTGCGGCTCCGTACCCGGCAGTGCGCGAGCACTTTGGTATCTTTTTTGGCGCCGCGACGATATCCGGATGGGAGGGCTATCGCGGCTATCTCAAAATGGTCGAAGACGCGCCGCCAAGCCTCAACGTCGCGGTGCTCGTCGGGCACAACACGATCCGCGCCGCTGCGATGGGGATGGCGCGGCGCGCGCCGACGCGCGACGAGCGGCGCGCGATGCGCGAAATGGTGCGCGAAGGACTCGAAGCGGGCGCCGTCGGCTTTTCCACCGGGCTCATCTATGAGCCGGGTCGGCACTCGGCGACGGAAGAAGTTATCGAGCTCGCGCGCGAGGTCGCCGCGGCTGGCGGAGTTTACGCGACGCACATGCGCAACGAGGCCTCGGGCCTCCCCGACGCTGTGCGCGAAGCGATTCGGATCGGCCGCGAATCCGGCGCGCGCGTCCAGATCTCGCATCACAAGGCCGCGGGAAAAAGAAACTGGGGCCGCGTGCGCGAGTCGATCGAACTTATCGAGCACGCGCGCGCCGAAGGCCTCGACGTGACCGCGGACCAGTATCCTTACACTTCGGGCAGCACGCTGCTCGCGGCGGTGCTGCACAACAACGTCTTCAGCGCGCAGGGCGATGGCGGGGGAATCCCGCGGATTGAGCCGGAATGCGTGCTGATCGCCTCCGCGCCGCTGCATCCGGAATACGAGGGCCGCACGATCGCGGAAATCGCTGCGCAGCTCGGTCTCGCGCCCGAAGATGCCGCGCGCAAGGTCGATGCCGACGAGCGGCATAACGCGATCGCGATCCTCGACATGATGGACGAGGGCGACGTGCGGACCGTGATGCGACATCCGACGACCATGATCGGATCCGACGGGATTCCGCTGGGCGGCAAGCCTCATCCGCGCCTGTACGGGACGTTTGCGCGCGTGCTCGGCCGTTACGCGCGCGAGCTGGGATTGCTCACGGTGGAAGATGCGGTGTACCGGATGACCGGGATGCCGGCGCGGAAATTCGGCCTCGCCGGCCGTGGCGTGCTGCGCGCCGGCGCCTTTGCCGATCTTGTGATCTTCGATCCGGCGACGGTAATCGACACCGGGAGTTTCAGCGATCCCAAGCGCTATCCGGACGGCATCGCGCAGGTCTTCGTCAACGGCGTCGCGGTGGTCGCAAACGGCCGCCATACCGGTGCCCGCCCCGGCCGCGCGCTGCGCCGCTCCTAGCGCGGATCGGAGAGCGCCAATCGCGAAAAAACGGTGTCGCGCGGGCCGGCCGCTCCGGCTAAGATGCTGGTTCGGGCGCCGCAGCCCATCGCCGATAGAGCCGCGATGATCGCGATAGTTGACTACAAGGCCGGAAACCTCACCAGCGTCGCGCGGGCGCTCGAGCATCTCGGCCATCCGTGCGAGGTTACCGACCGCCCCGAGCGCGTGCGCGCTGCCGACCGCGCGATCCTGCCCGGCGTCGGCGCCGCGGGCGCCACGATGGACAACCTGCGCGCGCTCGGACTCGATCAGGTGCTCCGCGACGATATCGTTCGCGCGGGCAAGCCGTTCCTCGGCATCTGCATCGGAATCCAGGTGCTGCTCGACCGCTCCGAGGAGGACGACGCGCACTGTCTCGGCATCGTTGCGGGCCGCGTGGTGCGATTTCCCGCGGCGGTGGACGGCCGTCCGCTCAAGGTGCCGCAGATCGGATGGAACCGCGTGCGCCAGACGCGCCCGCATCCGGTTTTCGGCGGCGTCCCCGACAACACCCACTTCTATTTCGTCAACTCCTACTACCCGGTTCCCGGCGATCCGGCAGTGGTGATCGCGACCAGCGATCACGGGGTCCCGTTTTGCGCGGCGATCGCGCGCGACAACGTCATCGCCACCCAGTTCCACCTCGAAAAGAGCGGCGCCGCCGGGTTGCGTCTGCTCGACAACTTCTGCCGCCTGAAGATCTGACGCCGTGATCGCCAAACGCATCATCCCCTGCCTCGACGTGCGCGCGGGCAAGGTCACCAAGGGCATCCGCTTCCTCGAAAACGCCGACGTCGGCGATCCGGTCGCGATGGCGCGCTACTACTACGAGCAGGGCGCCGACGAGCTGGTCTTCTATGACATAACGGCTTCCAACGAACAGCGCGGGATCATGATTGACGTGGTGCGCGCGGTCGCGCGTGAAATCTTCATCCCGTTCAGCGTCGGCGGCGGCCTCCGCACGCTCGACGACATGCGCGCGGTGCTGCTGGCGGGCGCGGAGAAGGTATCGATCGATTCGGGCGCGGTCCGCGATCCGAACCTGATCGCCCAGGGTGCGCGCGCGTTCGGCAGCCAGTGCATCGTGCTCTCGATGCAGGTCAAACGCACCGGCAAGGCCGGATTGCCTTCGGGCCACGAGGTCATAATCGACGGCGGCCGCACGCCGACCGGGCGCGACGCCTTCGCGTGGGCGCGCGAGGGCGAACGCCTGGGGGCCGGAGAGCTTTGCATCAACTCGATCGACGCCGACGGCACCAAGGCCGGCTACGATCTGGAAATAACCCGGATGATCGCGGACGGGGTGGGAATTCCGGTGATTGCCTCGGGCGGCGCGGGCGAGCCGCGCCATCTGCTCGAGGCCTTTACCGATGGCGGCGCCGACGCCGCCATCGTCGCCTCGATCGTCCATTACGGCGAGTGTACGATTCC
>DATJXN010000011.1 GCA_035500095.1 Candidatus Binataceae bacterium | reverse complement strand
ACGCGTTGCACGGGAGTTTCGGTGGAAGCCGCGGGTTAATGGAGAGTACTGGATGGCGGTTAGCAGGGTCGGAATCGTAGGTTCGGGGCAAATGGGTGGCGGCGTCGCCGAGGTGGCGGGGCAGGCGGGTCTGGACGTCCTGATCCACGACATCAGCGAGGACCTGTGCCGGCGCGGCGTGGAGAATATCGGACGCGACCTCGATCGGATGGTCAAGCGCGGTCGGATCAAACCCGAAGAGGGCCAGCGCGTCCTTAGCCGCATCAAGACCACCACTCGGCTTGACGATTTTCGCGAGGTCGATTTCGTTATCGAGGCCGTAGTCGAGAACGAAGAGGCCAAGATCAAACTGTTTCAGCAGCTGGACAAGGTCTGCTCGCCCGAGATCATTTTCGCCTCCAACACCTCGTCGATTTCGATCACCCGGATGGCTGCACGCACCAGCCGCGCGCCGCGATTCATCGGGATGCACTTCATGAACCCGGTGCCGGCAATGAAACTGGTCGAGATCATCCGCGGATTGGCGACCTCGCAGGAAACCTTCGAGCAGACGCGCGCGCTCGCCGAGCGGCTCGGCAAGAGCACCATGACCGCCGAGGATTTCCCCGGCTTCATCGTCAACCGCGTGCTGCTGCCGATGATTAACGAGGCCATCTACACGCTGTACGAGGGCGTCGGCGGCGTAAGCGATATCGACCTTGCGATGAAGCTCGGGACCAATCAGCCGATGGGCCCGCTCGAACTCGCCGACCTGATCGGACTCGACACCTGCCTTGCGATCATGGAAGTGATGCATCGCACGTTCGGCGACGACAAATATCGGCCGTGTCCGCTGCTCAAGAAATACGTCGACGCCGGCTATCTGGGGCGCAAGGCCGGCCGCGGCTTCTACAAGTACGAACAGGGAGTCGCGATTCCGCCGGAGGCACGCTGAGCCGCCGTGCCGGCGAAAATGGTCCGTGCAAATTCGTCAAGGAGGAAGTGCAGATGTCGGTCAAAGCGTTCATCCTCGTCGATACCTCGCCGGGCAAGGCTCGGGAAGTCGCAACCAAGCTCAGACAGGTGGGAGGAATCTCCAGCGCTCACGCCGTGACCGGCCCGCACGACATCATCGCCGTCGCCGAAGCTCCCGACGTCTCTTCGCTCGGCGAACTGGTGGTGCAGAAAATTCAGAGCGTGCCCGGGGTCAACCGCAGTCTGACTTCGATCGTTGCCGACTAGCGGGGGACGGGGGGTGGAAAGATCCTGTCGCCGATAAATGCAGTTCAAGTTTCGGGTTTCAGGAGAGCAATGGCTGAACTTCCAGTAGTCAAGCGGCTGCGCAAGGAGATGGAAAACCTCAAGCGCGAGTTGACCGTGGAATTGCCCAAGGAGTTGGAGCGGGCGCGCGCGCACGGGGACCTCTCCGAAAACGCGGAGTGGGCGATGGCCAAACAGCGCCAGGAATTCCTGCGCGCGCGTCTGGCCAATCTTGAAGCGCGCGTCGCCGAACTCGCGCGAATCAACCTCGATTCGATCCCGCGCGACACGGTCGGCCTGGGCAGCCGCGTCGAGCTCGAAGACCTCGACGAGAGCGTCAGCGTCGAATACGAGATCGTGGTGCCCGAGGAGGTCGACGGCGCCGCCAATCGCATCTCGCTTTCCTCTCCGCTGGGACGGGCGCTGATCGGTAAGGCCGAGCAGGACGATATCGAGGTGCATACGCCGCGCGGCAAGCGCGCTTACCTGGTCAAGCGCCTGGTGACGATCCATACGATCCTCGCTCTCGAGAGCGAAGAGAACCCGCGGAGCTGATTCCCGCAGCAAGATGGAGCGCGGGTCGATCTCGTTTCCTGCCGCGGTGATTCTCGGCCTCCTGGTCGGGGCCGGCGCGGCGCTGGGCGGCTTCTTTGTAGGGCAGGGCTTTCTCCAGGGCCGGCGCCCCGAGCGTTACGTCAGTGTCAAGGGACTGGCCGAGCGCGACGTCAAGGCCGATCTCGCGGTGTGGACGCTGAGCTTTACCGCGACCGGCGCCGATATCAGCGCGGTCAGCGCCACGAGCGAACACGATCGCGAGCTGGTGCGCGCCTTCATTGCCAAGTCCGGCTTCATCGACCGCGAAATCGTGCCCCTGACGACGCGGATCAACGACCAGTTCGCTTTCGCCACCCTGATGGGCCCGCCCAACGTCGAGGCCTCCCGGCGCTACGTCATAACCGCCGGCTTCGAGATTCGCACCACCAAGATCGACGCGGTACGCGAGGCGAGCGAGATGACGGGCGAGCTGATTCGGCAGGGCGTGGTGCTGGACGGACATCAGGAAAGCGGCACCGCCAACCCCGCTTATTTGTTCACCCGCTTAAGCGACATCCGGCCCGCGATGCTGGCGCAGGCGACCAAGAGCGCGCGGGCGTTGGCCGAGCAGTTCGCGGCCGACTCCAAGAGCCATCTCGGCGCGATCCGACGCGCGAGCGAGGGCGTCTTTCAGGTGATGAGCCGCGACGGCGAAACACCCAATCCGACCGAGGAGCGCGCCTCGATCGAAAAGAAGCTCCGCCTCGTCACGACGATCGACTACTACCTGGCCGAGTAGCGGCGGCCGCCGGCCGCGCCTCGCCTGCGACTATCCTCCGTACATCGATTCGATCGCCTCGCGGTAGTGCTCGATAACGACCTTGCGCCGCAGCTTGAGGGTCGGCGTGAGCTCGCCGTTGTCCTGGCTGAACGGATGCGCCACCAGCGCGAAGGCGACAATCGTCTCGACGTCCGAGAGGCCCTTGTTCAGCTCGTGCACGCGCTGATGATAGAAGGCGCGCATCGCCGGGTCCGTGACTGCCTGCTCGTGCGGGCGCATCGCGATCAGCTTCAACGGCGGCTGCGTGGTCAGGTACTCGAAGTCGGGGACAATCAGGGCGGCCAGATGCTTGCGGCGGTCGCCGACGACGCAGGCTTGTGCGATCGCCGGGTCCGAGGTCAGCCGGTTCTCGAGGTTGGCCGGCGATACGTTCTTGCCGCCGGAAAGCACGATGATTTCCTTTTTGCGGTCGGTGATGCTGATGTAGCCCTCGTCGTCGATTCGCGCGATGTCGCCGGTATGGAGCCACCCCTCCCCGTCGATCGCCTCGCGCGTCTCGACCTCCAGCTTGTAGTAACCGCGCATCACGTTGGGACCGCGCACGAGCAACTCGCCGTCGGGCGCCGTGCGCACCTCGACGTCGCGTATCGGGCGGCCCACAGTGCCGATCCGGGTGTGGCCGTGCAGGTTTACCGAGACCACCGGCGCGGCCTCGGTCAGCCCGTAACCCTCGACGATCGGGACTTCGGCTGCCGCCAGGAAGCGGCAGATCTCGCGCGGCAGAGGCGCACCGCCGGAGATCAGATAACGCAGGCGGTTGCCGAAGATCGCGCGGATGCGCGTGAAGACCAGTTTGCGAAAGAGCGCCAGCGGAGCCGCCAGGCTAGCCGGAACAATATCGCCCCTGTGACGATAGGCCGCGGCGCGCGCTCCGACCGCGATCGCGCTCTTGAACAGCGCCCGCCGCACGGCCGATCCCGTTTCGACCGTGCGCATCACGCGCGTGTAAACCGCCTCGAGCACGCGCGGAACCGTCAGCACGATGGTTGGATTGACTTCGAGCAGGTTCTGCGCGATCTGGCCCAGCCCTTCGGCGTAGGAAATCGAGCCGCCCGCCATCAGCACCGTGTAATAGCCAGCGGTGCGCTCGAACGAATGAGCGATCGGCAGGAACGAAAGCGTCGCGTCCTGCTCGTTGAGGTCGAGCGCGGCCTGCGACGATTCGCAGTTGGCGAGCAGATTCCCCTGCGTGAGCATCGCGCCCTTGGACGGTCCGGTCGTGCCCGAGGTATAGATAAGCGTCGCCAGATCGTCGCGCGAACCTTCGATTGGCGGAGTCGGCGGATGCGCGGTTATCTGGGAGAAAGTGAAGATCCTGAGCTTGCCTCGGACACCATACGAGGGCGGTGCGCCTTCGGCGGGAGTCATCTGGATGATGCCCTGGAGGTCGGGGAGCGCGCGCGCCATCTCAACGATTTTCGCGAGCGCAGCGTCGCCGTTGACTGCGACCAGGCTCGCGCCCGAATCGGCGAGGATGTGGCGGGTCTCCTCGACCCCGGCCGTGGTGTAGAGCGGCACGACCACGGCGCCCATCCCGAGCGCCGCCTGGTCAACCACGACCCAGCGCGGACAGTTCTCCGACAGGATCGCGAGCCGGTCGCCGCGCTCGAGTCCCAATTCGAGCAGGCCCGAGCGCAGGCGCGCGGCCTCGTCGGCGACATCATTCCAGGAGTGATCGCGCCAGGCCTTACCCGTCTTCTCCCGCACGAAGGCCCGATCGCCAAGCCTTTCAGCCTGTGCGGTGAAAAGCTCGGACAATGTCGCAAAATGGTTCACCCGCTGACCTCCGCCTATCCGCGTCCTGGCAACCGAATCTACTATCGCAAAGCGAGACGCGCGCCAAACCTGGGCGCGGATGATCGTCCGGCCCGCTTCGTGAAGATGCGCGGCGGTCGCGACCGGCACGTGGAGCGGTTTGGCTCGCTATTGGCGAATACTGGGGGCGTTGGTATTGTGCCCCGAATCGGCGGCTTCGGCGCGCGTGCGCGGCTTTGAGTAAAAGTTCTCGCGCAGAAGTGCCGTTGACCGACTTCAGCACAGGAATTTCGATGGCCGAGCACCTCGTCAACTTGATCGTCCGCCTGACCCTGAAACATCGATGGGTTGTGCTCGCGCTGCTCGCCGCGCTGACGCTCTTTTTCGCCTGGCAGGCGCGCGCGGTGCGGATGTACAGCAAGTTCAGCGACCTGCTCCCGCAGGCCCATCCGTACGTTGCCGCCTACAATCACTTCCGCGAGATCTTCGGCACCGCCAACGTCATGACCGTGGAGCTGCAGATCAAGCACGGCGATATCTTCACCAACAAGACGCTCAACAAGATTCGCTACGTCCATCGGCAGATCGATCTCCTCGACGGCGTCGATCACAACCTGATTAACTCGATCACCGGCACCAATGCGCGCAAAGTGGTGGCGACCAGCGGCGGCCTGATTATTTCGCGGCCGCTTTTGCCCGATGAGATTCCGACCTCCGCCGCCGACCTCGAGCGCGTCAAGTACGACGTGATGCACAGCCTCGCCTACGGAGTCCTGGTCTCGCCCGACGGCACCAGCGCGGTGATCACGGCCGGCTTCAACGAGGGCCAGATCGATTACGGCGAGATGCATCGGCGGCTCGCCGAGATCAAGCGCACGGTGGAAGACGACAATACCGTGATGTACGCGACCGGCGAGCCGGTGTTGAAGGCCTGGTGCTGGTACTACAAGGGCGAGCTGGCGGAGATTTTCGGCGTCACCGGCCTGTTCATCCTGTTCTCGCTGGTGCTCTATTTCCGCCGCGCCTATGGCGTGATCCTGCCGATCGTCGGGGCGGCGGCGCAGGTCATCTGGGGTCTCGGCTTTCTCGGACTGCTTCGCTTTAACCTCGACGTTCTGGTGCTCGTCATCCCGTTGCTGGTGACGGCGCGCGCCGCCAGCCACGGAGTGCAGCTGCTCGAGCGCTATTTCGAGGAGCTCGAGCGCACCGGCGATCGCCATCAGGCCGTGCGCCAATCGATGGACGAGCTGTTCCTGCCGGGCGCCATCGGAATCCTGGCCGACGCCGCGGGAATCCTGGTGCTGGCCGTCGCCACCATTCCGCTGGTGCGCAAGGTCGCCTTCTTCGCGAGCTTCTGGGGCTTCTCCAACATTTTCACCATCCTGATTCTGCTCCCGTTGCTGCTCGACGTTCTGCCTACGCCGGTGGTGACCCGCCATTACGTGCCGCACTGGATGGCTTCGGCGCTGCACTGGGTGGGCGAAACCTGCACCAGCCGCCGTGGCAGATGGGTGGTGTTCGGAATCGCTGCGGTGGTGGTGGCGTTCGGGCTGCAGCAGGCGGTCAAGCTGCCGATCGGCTACACGGAGCCGGGCTCGCCGCTGTTGTGGCAGGACTCCGACTTCAACGTGTCCTCGCGCCACGTCAATCGCACTTACGGCGGCTCCAATGAGCTGGTGGTCTATCTCCAGGGCGACCGCCCCAACGCGATGAAGGATCCGGCGCTGCTCGCGTTGCTGGATAACTTCAGCCACTACATGCTCGCGCAGCCACAGGCGACCGATAGCCGCTACACCACGACCCTGGTCGGCCGCCTGAACAGCCTCTTTCACTACAACGATCCGGTGTGGCAGCTTCCGCCGCGCGACTTGAAAGGCATCGGCCAGATGCTCTTCATGTACCAGTCCTCGGCGCCGTCGCCCACGATCATTTTTCAGTACATGGACTACCGGGCCCGCGATGGTCAGTTCGTGGTCTTCTATAAGGACCTGGAAGGCACGACCGTGATGGAAGCGCTGGCGCGCGCCAAGCGCTTCATCGCGACCCATCCCATGCCGCACGTCAAATTCGTGCTCGCCGGCGGCAGTATCGGACTGACCGCGGCGCTCAACGACGAAATCGCGTACTCCGACCGCGTCAGTACGCTGCTCATAATGGGAGTGGTTTTCACCTTGGTGGCATTGAGCTACGCGTCGTTGACCGCGGGCGCCATGGTGCTGATGACGCTCGTCGCGGCGGGCGTTGTAAGCTTTCTGTACATCGGGCTCAAGGGCGTCGGGATCAACATCAACACCCTACCGGTGACCGCGGTGGGTATGGGCATCGGTGTTGATTACATCCTGTATGTGGTGGACCGGATAAAGCGCGAATACGGACGCCTGCACGACTACGACGCCGCGATCAAGCGAGCGATCAACACCTCCGGGATGGCCGTGACGTTTACCGCCACCACGCTGGTCGGCGGCGTGATGCCCTGGTACTGGATGTCGAGCCTGCGTTTCTCGGCCGAGATGGCGCTGTTGCTCGCGCTGCTGATGCTGACGCACTGGCTCGCGGCTATCACCCTGGTCCCGTCGATTTTCTCGATCGTGCGGCCGAGCTTCGTCGCGCGCGACATCGAGCCGCTCGATGCGCTCGAGGCCTCGGAGGCGACGAAGGGCAGCGTGCGCGTCGCGTGAGGCCGCTTTATGGCGGGTAAAGAACCTATTCGGGGCGCCGGCGCGGCGCTCGATGAATCTTGGCAACGGTCCGTGCAGGCTGATATCTTACTTTAGCCTGCATTGTTTTTCCGATCGCGTATTGTTCGGAAATCTTATAATGCGATGGGTCCGGTGGCGTCGTGTGGAAGGGAATCCGTATTGATAGATGCCGCCATTGTCTTGATGGCGAATCGATTTGATGGAAACGGAATAAGTTGAGCGCGCTTTCACAGACCACGCGGGCCGGCTTTCGATCCTCGCCCGAGGCGCGCCGAGCGTCCGCCTCGCTACCGGCGCTCCATCGCTTTGCCATCATCGCCGCCGGAGCGACCTTTGTCCTGGTCTTCGCCGGGGGACTGGTGACTTCGACGGGTTCCGCGATGGCGGTGCCGTCGTGGCCGCTCGATGCCGGCCGCCTGATACCGCAGCAGTGGAACCCGGGCGTCATCTTCGAGTGGGGCCATCGCGCGGTCGCCGGCACGGTCTCGATTCTGACCCTGACGCTGGCGCTTTGGGTTTGGATGGCCGAGCGGCGCGCCTGGCTCAGGTACACGGCGCTCGCGGCTTTTGGGATGGTGCTCGTGCAGGCCGTGCTCGGCGGGATAACCGTGCGCTTGAATCTGCCGCTCGCGGTCGCGGTCGCGCACGCGATGACCGGGCAGGCGTTCTTTTGCCTGATGGTCGCGCTGGCGCTCTTCACCAATCCGCGATGGGAGACGACGGCGCCGCTTGCTCCTCGGGCCGGCCGCGCGCCGCTTGCGCCGCTTGCGGCCGCAACGACGGCGATAATCTACCTGCAGATAATCGTTGGCGCGATTATGCGTCACATGCACGCTGGACTCGCCATTCCCGACTTTCCGCTCGCCTTCGGCCATCTCGTTCCGCCGATGTTCTCGCTGCCGATCGCGGTCAACTTCGCCCATCGATGCGGCGCCCTCATAGTGACCGCGATGGTGCTATGGACCGTCGCGCGGGCGCTGCGCCAATACCCTGAGGAGCAGGCGTTGTGCCGCCCGGCGCGGGGATTGCTGGCTCTGCTCGCAGTCCAGATAGGGTTGGGCGCGGCGACGGTGCTCAGCCGCCGCGCGGTCATCCCGACGACCTCGCACGTCGCGGTCGGCGCGGCGGTGCTCGCAGCCTGTCTCGCGCTGACCTTGCGCGCGTGGCATCTCGAACGCGCCTCGCGCGCCGCTATCGTGTCGGCGAGCGTCCCGGCGCCTGAGACTCAGCTCGGCTCGCGGGCAGGCTACGAGGCGGGCGCATGAGCACCGAGGCGGTTGCACTGGAATCGGCAGGGGGCAGGCGCAAGCGTCTCGCGGCCTATTTCGAACTGACCAAGCCGCGCGTGGTCGCGATGGTTCTGCTGACCACGCTGGTCGGCTTCTACCTCGGCAGCGCCGAGCGCTTCGATCTGTGGCTCGCGCTCAATACGCTCGCCGGCACCGCGCTCGCCGCCGGGGGCACGCTCGCCCTGAACCAGTACTTCGAGCGGGGGATCGACGCGCTGATGATCCGCACGCAGCATCGCCCGCTTCCCATGGGACAGCTCACCCCGGTCGAGGCGCTCATCTTTGGCGCCGTCGCGACGGTCGCGGGATGCGCATGGCTCTGGCTCGCGGCGAATCTGCTCGCCGCCGCGGTGACCGGGGCGATAGCGCTGCTCTACCTCTTCGCCTACACGCCGCTCAAGCGGGTGTCCTGGATTTGCCACGCGGTCGGCGCGGTGCCGGGCGCACTGCCGCCGGTTGCGGGATGGGCGGCGGCCAGTGGAAAATTGGGCCTCGAACCGTTCGTCCTGTTCCTGATCATGTGCCTGTGGCAGCTTCCCCATTCGCTCTCGATCGCGCGGCTTTATCAGAGCGACTACGCGCGGGCCGGAATCAGCATGCTTCCGCTGGCGCGCGGGCGCGGAAATCCGGTCGACCGACTGATCCTGATCGATTCCGTGGCGCTGATCCTTGCGGGAGCGCTGCCTACGATGCTCGGCTTTGCCGGGCGGGTCTCGCTGATGGTCGCGGTGGCGCTCGGCGGGATGATGCTTTTCTTCGGACTGCGCCTCGCACGCAACCCCGACGCCGCCGCTGCGGCGCGGCGCGTGATGTTCGCTTCGCTCTTCTACCTGCCGATCATCTTCCTGGTCATCGTCCTCGACCGCGTGTAGCCCCGGGGTCTGGAACGTGAGTTTCCTCGATTGGAAGCGCAGGAGGACTTGGACATGAGCGGCATCCGGAGCCTGTTGTGCGCAATCGCAGCTATCGCGCTCGGTCTGGCGGGCGCCGGGACGCTTGCGGCGGCGGACACCGCCACGATCCCTCCCGGCACTAAAATCACGATCAAGAACTGGCAGCAGTACAAGGCTTTCATGCCGGACGGCATGATCGCGCTGTTCGAGGGCAACTCCAATTGGAAGATGCCGTCCGACGTCGAGATGGATGTCGGACCGACGACGCTTCATCCGCTGCCCAAGCCCTTCTGGGACGCGGTCGAGAAGTACTCGGCGCAGACGCGCTTTTTCAAGCTGCCCAACGGCGCGTACAAGCTCGAGAACTACGTCGCGGGAGTGCCCTTCCCGCATCCGTCGGGCCCCGACAAGGGCACCGAGATCGCCGCCGACGTCACCTTTCGCCCCGTCGGCCATCTCTACGTCGGCATGCCGGACTCGGGCACGCCGTTGTCGATCTGCACTCTGGACAAGTTCGGCACCCGGGCCTGCACGCGGGTCGATTACAACTATCGTCAGCTTGCCTACAACTGGTTCCCCGACGTCTCGCACACGGAGCCAGGCGCGACCGGCGCCTGGTACGGGGAATGGCTGATGGTCGAGGTGCCCGACGAGGCGAAGTATTCGGCCGATCTCACGGTGTTCTGGCAGGACGTGACGCGGCTGCCCGACGACTATGTTTTTATTCCGGCGCTGCGCCAGGCGATGCGGCTTTCGACGGCGGCGCGATGCGCGCCGCTATTCGACAGCGACATCACGCACGACGACCAGCGGGCGGGATGGAACGGCGGGGCTTCGGTGTTCGAGGGCAAGTTCCTGCACGAGCAGAATATTCTCGCGCTGGTCGACATGACGACCGCGCCGGGCAGGTTTCCCGAGAACTACGATCTGCCGCTCGGCTGGGCGAAGCCGTCGTGGGGCAAATGGGAAGTGATACCGGCGTGGGTGACCGAGGTGCGCCGGATTGAATCGATGCGCACCGGTTACTGCTACGGCAAACGCGTCATGTACACCGCCGAAGCCTATTTCGCCAACGTGCACGAGGATCTCTACGACTCGAACATGAAGCTCTGGAAAGTCGTGAACATCGGGCTGCACCCGCGCGAGGACAAGCTCCATCCCGAGTGGGGACCCCAGTATTTTGGCGGCGGGATTATCGAACAGTACTGGAATGTCCAGGAGCACCATGCCACGCATCTCTTCACCGCCAACGCCAACGGCGAGGACTTGTGGGCCGACCGCTACTCGCCGCAATACGACAACATCTCGAAGTTTCAGAATCCCAACGGGCTCAACCAGCTGATTCGTTAATCTGCGTGGACGAGAACCAGGCCACAGAGCAGGCGCGCGAACTTGCGCAGAACGCGACCGAGGTCATATCGGGCGATGAGCTGGCGGCGAAGCTCGGCGAAGGCCATCCGCTCCGGGTCAAGCTGGGGATGGACCCGACCGCGCCCGACCTGCACCTGGGCCATTCGGTAACGCTCAAGAAGCTCCGCGACTTTCAGCGCCGCGGCCATACGGCGATCTTTCTGGTCGGCGACTTCACCGCAATGATCGGCGACCCGACCGGGCGCTCGGAGACGCGCAAACCGCTCACCCGCGAGCAGATCGTCGCCAACGCCGAAACCTACCAGCGCCAGGTCGCGAAAATCCTCGACCCCGCGCTTACCGAAGTCCGCTTCAACAGCGAATGGATGGACAAGCTCGAGGTCCGCGATCTCATCGGGATCGCGGCCAAGCTGAGCGTCGCGCGGATGCTCGAGCGCGACGACTTCGAAAAGCGCCTCGCCGAACAGCAGCCGCTCTTCCTCCACGAGCTGCTGTATCCGCTGGTTCAGGGCTACGATTCGGTCGCGCTGCGCGCCGATGTCGAGCTCGGCGGCACCGATCAGAAGTTCAACATGCTGGTCGCGCGCGAGTTGCAGCGCGCGTTCGGCCAGCCGCCGCAGGTCGTGATGACCATGCCGCTGCTCGAGGGCCTCGACGGCGTGCGCAAGATGTCGAAGTCCTACGGCAACGCGGTCGGACTGACCGACGCTCCGCGCGACATGTTCGGTAAACTCATGTCCATCCCGGACCGGATGATGCTCCGCTACTTCGAGCTTCTCACGGACGCCGCGCCGGAGGAGATGCAGGCGATCCGTTCCGGCAAGACGCATCCGATGGAGGCGAAAAAACGCCTCGCCGCGGCGATCGTCGCCGAATATCACGACGAGGCCGCGGCGAAGGATGCGCGCGACTACTTCGAGAGCAAGTTTCAGCGCCGCGAGGTTCCGCAGGACGTCCCGGTGTTTCGCATCGCCGCGGAGCTTTGGATCTGCGAGCTGCTAAAGCAGCTCGGCTTCGCCGCCTCCACCAACGAGGCGCGGCGGCTAGTGGGGCAGGGCGCTGTGCGTGTCGATCGGCAGACCGTAAGCGACGTCAATTTCCGTTTCGTCCCCGGAGAGCATCGCATCCTCGAAGTCGGCAAGCGCCGCGTCGCCAGAATCGAGTCCTGAGGGCTCCAGCCTCTACTCCTTCTTTGCCGCTTCCACCGCGACCAGCTCCTTGAGCCGCTTCATCACGCGGTCGAGCGCGCGCGTATAGCGCTGCTTGGTCCAGGTCTCCTTGGTGCGCATTTTGAGCCACCCGAGCTTCACCGCGTCGGGCTTGTTGCCCATCTCGCCGGTCGAGACCTCGATCACCGCCCGCTCTTCCGGCGTGAGCTGCGTGAGCACCTCGCGCTTTAGGTTCTGCAGAAATCCGGCCTTGAGATCGATATCGACTTTCATGGTTGGACCCCGTCGCAGCCCGCTCGATAAATGGAAATCTGCGCGATGCAACCCATTCTACTCCGATTCGTCTTGACAGCCGAAGCGCGCGCGGGCTACGCCAGCGCGGAGGAGGCTCGCGATGAAACACTGGAGCGTCGAACGACACGATCACGTCGAAGTCTGGACCTATCGCAATCCACCGATGAATTACTTCGTAGCGCCGGGCGCGGGCGAGCTGGTCGAGCTCGTCGGCAGGGCCGAAGCCGATGCAGACCTCCGCGCGATCATCCTGACCGGCGGAATCGAGGGCAAGTTCATTACTCACTACAGCGTCGACGAACTGGCCGCGATGGCCGCCGACCCGGCCGAGTGCGCCCGCGTCTTCCCCGGGATGGAGCTCGGATACCATCGGATGCTCGACCGGATCATGCTGATGCCCAAGGCGGTGATTGCGGCGATCAACGGCGACTGCATGGGCGGCGGCTACGAGCTTTCGCTTGCGTGCGACTTTCGGCTCGCCGCGGACGGGCCGTTCCAGATAGGCCTGCCGGAGGCGGTGCTCGGCATCCTGCCGGGCGGCAGCGGAACCCAGCGTTTGCCGCGGCTCATCGGGCGCGGCAAGGCGCTCGAGGTGATGCTGTTCGGCAACGTCTATTCGCCGCGCGATGCCGAGCGGATGGGCATGGTGAACCGCGTGCTGGCGCCCGACACGCTGATGGCGTTCGCGACGGGATGGGCGCGGACGCTCGCCAAACGAGCCCCGCTCTCGATCGCGTCAATCAAGCGCGCGGTTTACCTCGGCGCCGATCTGCCGCTCAATGAGGGGCTTTATATCGAGCGGGCGGAGATGCGCGACGTGATGTGTAGCGAGGACGCACGCGTCACGATGAACGCTTACAACAAGGCCGTGGCCGAGGACGCGATCAAGGCGCGGACCGATTTCCTCGCGGGCATCGGCGTGCCGGAAACCAAGGGCCGCTGACCGCGCCGGCGGCGGGGCGAGGCCGTTAAACGCTCACTTTAGACCGTGAGCGCCAGATAGACCCCGGTGAGTGTGCAAAGCGCGGCCGCTGTATAGAGCACCATGCCGAGCGCGGTTTCCAGATGCTTGATGCGCAGGAAATCGACCAGCGTCAGGCGCAGCCGATGCGCCGCGTGGAAGAAGCCGAAGAAGAACAGCACCATAAAATACAGGCGCACAAGCGGATGCTCGACCAGATGCAGCACCCCCTCGTAACCCGGGCCGGTGAATACGCCGAGTGGGAACAGGATGCCGAAGAGCAGGATATGAACCGGCAGCAGGTAGCCCGCGACGAAGCCCCCCGTGCCGAACAGGAACCATACTGCTGGTTCGTTGGCGCGTTTGCCCATTTTACGACGCCCCCAGGATAAAGGCCGCCACGATGATGGTGGCGATGGCCCACAGGATGTAGCTCGGCAGCGCGGTGGTCATCTCGGGAAGCGGATGGCCATGTCTGCGCGGGAGAAATACCTTCGGCACCAGCTTGGACCAGGTGTAGGTATGCAGCGCCAGGAAGGCGAGCGCGATGATGTTCAGGAGGATGATCTTCGGATGACGCATGTGGGCTTGGAACGCCGCATAGGCCTCGGGGCCGCGCTTCAGCGCGCAAAGCTGCCCGAGCGTAACCAGCAGGAAGTAGGCGACGAAGACGCTCGAGAACTCGCGCAGGATGAAGATCAGGTAGTTGCGGCGTTCGAGCCACCACCAGTTGGAAATGGAGCGGTGAAGCGTCCGGGGTTCGGATTGCAACTGCGCGTCCATCAGTTCACTTGCCTCCCCACGGCATCAGGAACGACTTGTACCATTCCTTGGTGGCGGTGAGCTTGAATTCCTGGATCGCGAGCGACGGGTCGACCTCCTTGGGGCAGACCTCGGAACATTCGCCGATCACCGTGCAATCCCAGATGCCGTCGTGCTGCGAGAGCACGTCGAGCCGCTCGCTGAGGCCCTGGTCGCGCGAGTCGAGATTGTAGCGCTCGGCCAGCGCCAGCGCCGCCGGACCGGTGAAGTGCGGATCGATTCCGTAAACCGGGCATGCCGAGTAGCACAGCATGCAGTTGATGCAATGGCTGTATTGCTTGAAGGTCGAGAGCTGCTCCGGCGTCTGGATATACTCGCGCGCGGGCGGAGTCTTGTCCTTGCGCACGATCCAGGGCTTCACCCGGCTCAGCTTCTCGAGGAAGTCGGTCATGTCGATCACGAGATCGCGTGCGACCGGGAAATGGCGCAACGGCTCGACCCGCACGGGCCCTGGCGCGAACTTCGAGAGCAAGGTCTCGCAGGTCAGGCGCTCGTAGCCGTTGACCACCATCCCGCAGCTTCCGCAGATCCCCATCCGGCACGACCAGCGGTAGGTAAGCGAGCCGTCGAGCTTGTCCTTGATGTAGTTCAGCGCATCGAGGACCATCCAGTCCCCGCGCAGCGGAACCTCGTACCTTTGAAAGTGGGGCTCGGCGTCGGACTCCGGCGAGTACCGCGCCACCTCAATGACTATCGTGTCCGCCATCTGTCGTTTGCTCTCCGTAAACCCGCTTGCCCGGCGGCCAGCGCGTGATCGTCACCGGCAGATAGGAAACCGCCGGCCGCCCGTCCTTGCCTTTCGAGACCACCGAATGCGCCAGGAACTTCTTGTCGTCGCGCTCGGGGAAATCGGTGCGCTGATGCGCGCCGCGAGACTCCTCGCGTTGCAGGCCGCACTGCACGATGGTCTCGGCGACGTCGAGCAGGTATCCGAGCTCGAGCGCCGCGACCAGCTGGGTGTTGAAGGCGGAACTGCGATCCTCCATCGAGATCGCCTTGTAGCGCTCCTGCATCTCGGCAACCTTGTTCACCGCCTCGGCCAGCGACGCGCGCTCGCGATAGATGCCCGCGCCGGCCTCCATCGCATGCTGCATCGCCTCGCGCAGCGCCGAAATCTTTTCCGTCCCGCCGGTTTTGGCCAAATACTGCGTATGGATCCGCCGCTCCTCGTCCGCCCCCTGCGCGAGCAGCGGGGTCGACGCGGGTGTCGAGGACTGGCTCGCGTACTCGGCCGCCGAGCGTCCCGCCCGCGCGCCGAAGACCAGCAGCTCGCCCAGCGAATTTGAGCCCAGCCGGTTGGAGCCGTTGAGGCTCACGCACGCCGCCTCGCCTGCGGCATAGAGTCCCTTGAGCGGGGTCGCCGCGCTGGTGTCGGTGTGGATGCCGCCCATCATGTAGTGCTGCACCGGCCGCACCGGGATCAACTGGTGAACCGGGTCGATGTTCTCGTACTTGACGCACAGCTCGCGCACCATCGGGAGCTTTGCGTTGATCTTCTCCTCCCCGAGATGGCGCAGATCGAGGTGAACCACGTCGCCGTATGGGCCTTTGATGGTGCGGCCCTTCTCCATCTCCTTGACGAACGCCTGTGAGAGGCGGTCGCGCGGGCCCAACTCCATCGTGCGCAGCACCGGTTCCTTCTGCGGCTTGCCGAGGTTGTAATCCTGCAGGTAGCGGTAGCCGTCCTTGTTCAGCAGCAGTCCGCCCTCCGCGCGCGAAGCCTCGGTTATGAGGATGCCGGTGAAGGGCAGGCCCGTGGGATGGTACTGAACCATCTCCATGTCTTTGAGCGGCGCACCCGCTTCGTAGGCGAGCGCCATGCCGTCGCCGGTGCAGATATTGGCGTTGGTGGTGTAGGGAAACACGCGGCCGCATCCGCCGGTGCAGATGATCACCGCCTTGGCGGTTATCAAGCGAACTTTGCCGGTCTTGAGCTCGATCGCCACCACGCCGCATACGCGATCATCTTCGACCAGCAGCTTGGTGACAAAGGTCTCGTCGTAGCGCGCGACCGGGTAGCGCAGCGAGGTTTGAAAGAGCGTGTGCAGCATGTGGAAGCCGGTCTTGTCGGCGGCGAACCACGTGCGCATCTTTTTCATCCCACCGAACGGGCGCACGGCGATCCTGCCGTCGTCGCGCCGGCTCCACGGGCATCCCCAGTTTTCCAACCGCAGCAGTTCCTTGGGGCACTCATTGACAAAAATCTCGACGCAGTCCTGGTCGCTCAGCCAGTCGCCGCCGGAGATGGTGTCGTAGGCGTGCTCGTCGTACGAGTCGTCCTCGGCGATTACGCCCGCGGCGCCGCCCTCGGCGGACACGGTATGGCTGCGCATCGGGTAAACCTTGGAGACCACCGCGACGCTCAGCTTGGGGTTGGATTCGGAGACGGCGATCGCGGCGCGCAACGCGGCGCCGCCGCCACCGACCAGAAGAACATCATGCGAAGACGTTTCCACGGCTATTTCAGACCTCGGCTTGCGCCACCCTACGATAAGCGCCGCTACTTCTCAATAAGATACTCATATAAGCCGGATTTCAATCCGGGCGATCCTCCTCGATCGCAATCGGAGGCGGAGCCTCTTGCGGGGTTCCCTCGGAGCGAGCCTCAGCCCAAAGCCGGGCAAAACGGATGGACTATAGCGCACGCCGTTTCCACTTGCCAAGCCAAAGGGGGCGCGTTCGTATCGGCCCGCCGCCGGGCCGATTCGCTTCTACCTCGCAGGCGCCAATTGCGCTAGGTTCGCATCAGTTCGATCGGCATTACGGGATTTACGGGAGGCATCAGCGATGGCGGAGCGATTACTTAGCAGGGAAGAAATCGTCGAAATGGAAAAACTCACGGTTGACCGCCTGGTCGAAAGCATCGACCGCGGCGACCGCGAAGGCGCCAAGAAACTCGCGCGCCGAATGTACAACGAATTTCTCAGCATGCACGACCTTTATCGCAACTGGACTTCGGCCACGCTCAGCTTCGTCGGCCGGCGCTTCGGCGACAAGGCGCTCGAAGAGGCGATGGACGAGGGCGTCAAGGCGTGGTGGGGTCCCAACCTCGAGAAGATGCCGCAGGACCTGCGCGCGCGGGTCAAGATGTTCGCGGCGGGGCTCCGCGGCCATCTGCAGCCTCTGCACATCGAGGAGGACGACGAAAAGGTCGTCATCCAGATGCGCCCATGCGGGAGCGGTGGACGGCTGGTGCTCGAGGGCAAATACGAAGGGCCCGACGCTTTTCTGACCGTCAAGGGCAAGCAGTTCCTGACCTATGGACGCGACAGCTTCCCCGTTTATTGCACGCACGAACCGGTGATGGAGCGCCAGGATATCGAGGCCCACGGCGCGCCGTTCGTGGTGGTCGAGCCGGCGCATGAGATCGGCAAGGAGCACTGCAATTTCATCATCTATAAGGATCGCTCGAAGGTGCCGGCGAAATATTATGAGCGCTTGGGGATGAAGAAGCCTGAACCTGCGAAGTGAGCGGGGACATAATGCCGGACCGGGCTATGGCGCGCGCGCCCCGGACGCGTGCGCCATAGCCCGGATGCCGATTCAACCGAGATCCCGCTAACGCCTGCGCGCGATCTTCAGTTCGACGGCGGCGCGGATGCCGGAGCGGGGCCTGCCGCGCCAGTGGCGGGCGGCGCAGTGCCCGCTGGCGGCACTGCGCCGTCCGCTGGGCTGTAGGCCGGAGTGTCACTGCCCGGCGCGGCCAGCACGGGCGCATAGCTCGGAGAGGCCGTCGTGCCGAACGGATGTGTCAGGCTGTAGGCGCCCCGAAACAGCGAGAACCCCCATCCGCTCGCGCTCACCAGGTTGGTGGTTTTGTTGTAGAGCGATGGATCGTTGACCAGCAGGCCGAGCGTGCCCTGGCGGCTGTCGATCTTGTCGAGCACGTCGCGCAAGTCGTTCGAAGAGCGGTCCAGGTTGCGCATTACGCGGCTTGCGTACTCCTGATCCTGCATTAGTTGCGGCAGCAGGCCGCGGGCATGGTCCATCCGCTCCACCAGGTCGTGCATCTCGGTTGATGATTGCTGAAAGTTTGCCGCCGCCGTGCGCATCGACGCAGCGGCATCGGTTACGTCCGCCACCATGCGCCTGCCGTTGTTGCGCGGACTCAGGATCGCGCCGAGCACGCCTTCGCCGTTGTTGATACGATCGACCGCGAGGTCGAGTTTGGCGCTCAGCTGCTGAAGGGTATCGACCGTATCCCGGATCGAGGCGAGGGTGAGCGTCTTTTCCCGCGGATTGGCGGGGCCCCGGATCAGTTCGGCGAGAATTCCGTTGCCCTGGTTGACCGTATCGAGCAACTGCCGCATCGCGTTCGAGATCGCGAGGACATTGGCGACCAGGTCGCCGGTGCCGCGCGCCTGCAGCAAAGCGGCATAGTTGACAGGGTCCTGGCTATGGACCAGCGCTTCAGGCTCGACCGACGGAGCGTTGGCGGAGCCGGCGGTCAGCAGCAGAAACTTGTCGCCGAGCAATCCCAACGATTCGATTTTGGCCACCGAGTCCATGCGCACGCGCGCGACCGCGTTGGCTTCGATCCGCATGCGCACGACGACATAGTTGGCGCGCCGGTCTGGGGGGAACTGGATCGACGCGACCGAACCGATATTGACGCCCGAGAGATAAACCGGCGCGCCGACCTGCAGACCGTTGACGCGCTGGAAATGCGTCGTCAGCTCCTCGCTGCCGGCGAGCCATCGCAGCCCTCCGCCAATCGAAAAGATCGCCGCCGCCAGGATCGCCATCCCGACGATCATCACGATTCCCACCCGCAAGGAATGACTGCTCTGTTCCGCCATGGCTTGAAACTCCGTACGTTGCGTATTCCACGACAGTCGGCCGCGCGCCAATTCTCTAGAACGCGGCCTTGAGAAACTCCTGCATCAGTTCGTCGCGCGTCGTGCGCGCTTCCTCGGCCGTCCCGCTAAACCGGATCCGTCCGTTATCGAGCAGCGCGAAGCGGTCGCCCACGGTGAATGCGCTCTTGAGATCGTGCGTCACCACCACCGAGGTGAAACCGAGCTGCCGCTGCATCCTGCGGATCAGCTCGTTTATATGCATCGTGACGATCGGATCGAGGCCGGTGGTCGGTTCGTCGTAGAGCACGGCGCGCGGCTCGAGCGCGAGCGCGCGGGCGAGCGCCACGCGCTTCTTCATACCGCCCGAGAGCTCCGCGGGGTAAAGCCGCTCGGTGCCCTTCAGATCGACCATCGCGAGCAGCTCGGCCACGCGCGCGGCGATCTGCGGCTCGCTAAGCGTCGCGTGCTCGCGCAGCGGGTAGCTGACATTGCCGTATACGGTCTGCGAATCGAACAGCGCCCCGAGCTGAAACACCATCGCCACCTTGCGGCGGACGTCGTAGAGCTGATTTTCACTGAGCCCACTGAGCGAGCGCCCGTCGATCCAGACTTCGCCCTCGTCCGGCGCGACCAGTCCGTTTATATGGCGCAGAATGACGCTTTTGCCCTGACCGCTGCCGCCCAGCACCACCAGCGTCTCGCCCTCGCGAACGTCGAAGTCGACGCCGCGGAGCACGGCCTTGCCGTTGAAGGTCTTGGACAGCCCCCGCACGCTTATGTAGGGACGAGCACCCGTCATCCGACCGCCATGAACAGCTTGGTGAGGAAGAAATCCGACACCAGCACGCCGATCGACGCCGCCACCACCGCCGAGGTCGTGGCGCGCCCCACGCCGTCGGCGCCACCGGTCGCGCCGAGCCCCTTGCTGCATGCGATGATCGCGATCAGGTAGCCGAAGAACACTGCCTTGCCAAGACCGCTCGTCAGATCGCCCAGCCGCGTGTTGTTCACCAGTGAGGTGAAAAAATATCCAGCGCCGAGCCCGAGCTGGGTCACCGCGATTATGAGCCCGCCGACGAGCCCAATCGCATCCGAGATGATCGTCAGCACGGGCAGCATCAGCACCGTGGCCAGCACCCGCGGCACCACCAGCTTCTTGACCGGGCTGGTCGCGAGCGCCCGCATCGCGTCGATCTGCTCGGTGACCTTCATGCTGCCGAGTTCCGCGGTGATGCCGGCGCCGACGCGCGCGCCGATCATCAGCGCGGTCAACACCGGGCCCATCTCGCGGAACAGAGACAGCCCCATGATACGGCTGATATAGATCTTGGCGCCGAAGCGGGCGAGAAACTGTCCCATCTGCAGCGCCAGCACCATGCCGGTGAAGATTGCGGTAAGATTGACGACGTTGAGCGAGCGCACGCCGACGCTGTCGAGTTGTTCGATCAGCAGACCGCCCTCGAACGGGCGGGTGAACGCCTGGCGGATGCATTCGCGAGTCAGCAGACCGATGTCGCCGAGTTGTGCGAGGAAACGCTTGAACGCCTGACCCATCGATTTAGCCGCGGCCCGCCCCGCCGAGAGCGTAAGGGATGCCGCTAAGCGCGGCAACCGCTTCGCGCCGCCGCGCGCAAGCAGATTGAGAGGAAGCCCGGATGAGCAGGCATGACGAGGACGGCGCTCTGTTCGTGTATGGCACGCTGCTCGACGCAGCCCATCGCAGGTCGCTCCTCGGACGCGAAGTCGCCGCTGCTCCTGCGCTGCTCGGGGGCTACGAGCGGCTGCGCGGCCGCTACTTCTATGTCGTCCGCCGCCCAGGCGCCGAGGTCGCGGGGCTGGTGCTGAGCGGGCTCGGCGAGCGCGACCTCGCGGTGCTCGATCATTACGAGGCCGTGCCGCGGCTCTACACGCGGGAGAAACTCGAAGTTGCGGACGCGGGCGGCGCGATGCTTCGATGCTGGGTTTACCTGCCGACGGCGAAGCTGCTCGCGCTCAGGACCTGAGGGAGGAGGACCTGAGCGCGGGGGACCTGAGCGCCGCGCGGCCTTCACGCCTTGATGTCGGCGGGCATCGGGCGCCCGTCGGGTTTCTTGATTCCGAACTTGTCCAGCCGGTATTGCAGCGTGCGATAGCTCATGCCGAGCATCTTGGCCGCCTTGGCGATCACCCAGTCCGCACGCTCCATCGCCTGCAGAATCAGGTCGCGTTCGAGATTTTCGAAATTGATTCCCTCGGCCGGCATCTCGAAGCGCTCCGCCCGCGAGCGCTCGGGCGCGCGCGTCGGCATCTTGCGCGCCAGCACCTCCGCTGGCAGGTCCTTGGGCACGATGCGGTCGCCCTCGCACAGCAGCAGCGCGCGCTCGATCGCGGATTCGAGCTGGCGCACGTTGCCCGGCCACGAATAGTCGAGCAGCACCTCCATCGCCTCGCGGCTTATCTCCTTGACCAGGCCGTGCGCCAGGTGGGCGAAGCGATGCTTGAGCGCATTTTCGACCAGCAGCGGGATGTCCGAACGGCGTTCGCGCAGCGGCGGCAAAGTGATGGTGACGACGTTGATGCGGTAGTAGAGGTCCTCGCGAAACCGTCCCTGGGCGACCTCTTCGGCCAGCTCGCGGTTGGTGGCCGCGACCAGGCGGACGTCGACCCGGATCGATTCGTTGCTGCCGACGCGGCGCAGCTCGCGTTCCTGGAGCACGCGCAGCAGCTTGGCCTGCAGGGCGATATTGAGGTCGGCGATCTCGTCGAGAAAGAGCGTGGACTTGTCGGCGCTCTCGATAAGCCCGATCTTGCGCTCGTTGGCGCCGGTGAAGGCTCCGCGCTCGTGGCCGAACAGTTCGTTTTCGATGAGGCTGTCGGGTATCGCCGAGCAGTTGATCGCCACGAACGGGCGGCTCGCGCGCGGCGAGAGCTTGTGAATCGCGCGCGCGATCACTTCCTTGCCGGTACCGCTCTCGCCCTGGATCAGCACCGTCGAGTACGACGGCGCGACCTTGCGCACCACGCGAATCACGTCCTGGATCGCGGGATGCTGGCCGATGATGCCTTCGACCTGGAGTTTGCCCTCAAGGCGCGTGCGCAGCAGGATGTTCTCCTGCGCGAGGCTCGCGAACTCGGCCGCCTTGCCCACCGTCATCACCAGCTTGTCGCGGTCGGTCGGCTTGGTCAGGTACTCGAAGGCGCCGCTCTTGGTCGCCTTGACCGCGCTCTCGATCGTGCCGTGCGCGGTCAAAAGCACGACCTGGCTGCCCGGGTAGGTCTG